>DATLNZ010000136.1 GCA_035536535.1 Actinomycetota bacterium
CCGCGGAGGGGCTGTCGGTCGTGAACGCCCCAGGAGTCGTGGATTCGGGCTACCGCGGCGAGGTCAAGGTCGTGCTGGTCAACCTCGACCCGGGCCGCACCATCCAGGTCCGGCGGGGCGACCGGATCGCCCAGCTGCTGGTCGTCCCTGTCGTGCGGCCGGAGGTGGTCGAAGCCGACGAGCTGCCGGAATCCGGCCGCGGCGACTCCGGGTTCGGGTCCACGGGATCGTGACGGGCGACGCGGGTGCGCGCACCGGGGGCGTGACGGTGTCCGAGGAGGCGTTTGACCTGATCGGCCGGTCCATCCGGCAGGCGAACTACGACCCGGGGCACGTGGGGGTCCGGATCCGGCTCGTCGGGGGGGAGCTCAGGCCGCGGTTCGTCCCCGCTCCGGAGCCGGGCGACGAGGTCGCGGAGTCCGGCGAAGTCCGCGTGTTCCTGGACGCGAAGCTGGTACGGGAGAACCCGGGTGCCCAGGTCGCGGTGTCCCAGGAGCACGACCAGCTGGTCCTGCGGGCCCCGTCCGGCTGACGGCGTCCGCAGCCGTGCCGGCAGGGGGTCCGGGGGCTTGTAGAGTCGGTGGGTGGAGATCGACATCGTCCTGGACGCCGAGCCGCCGGAGGCCACGGAAGCGCTCGAGCGCGCCGTGACCGCCCACCCGGCGACCCGCGACGGGCTGCTGAGGGAGACGGTGACCAAGTGGCCCGGGTGCCTGGAGGCGTGGGCGCTTCTCGGCTCGGACTCCTACGACCGCGGCGACTACGTGTCGTCGTACGCCTTCTGCCGCGTCGGTTACCACCGTGGGCTGGACCGCATGCGCCAGTCGGGGTGGCGTGGCACCCAGACCCTGTCCTGGGACCATGCCGAGAATCGCGGCTTTCTGTCCTCACTTCACGGGCTGATGCGCTCCGCGGCGGCCATCGGCGAGGGGGTCGAGGCACGAAGGTGCCGGGACTTCCTCCTCCAGCTGGACCCTCGGGATCACTTCGGCGTGGAGGCTATCAAGCCCGCTCAGCTCAGCCGCCGGCTGGAGGAAGGGAGCGTGCTATGAAGCGACCGCTGACGGCCGCGGCGGTTGTCGTGGCGCTCGCCCTGATCCCAGCGGGTTGCGGCAACGAAAGGCCCGAGTCGGCCCGGAGCGTCACCACGTCCGGTCCCACCGCCCCGGCGGCCAAGCCGGCGTGCTCGATGGCCACTCCCGCCCCGGTTGCCCCCGATCCAGCACTCGACCTGTCCACGGAGCCGGTCATACCGAAGCCGGAGGGCGACCCACCCTGCGCTTTGATCGTGGAGGACCTGAAGGAGGGGACGGGCCCCGCGGCGACCCCCCAGTCGATCGTGAACGTCCACTACGTCGGCGTCTCCTGGTCCACCGGCAAGCAGTTCGACGCTTCGTGGGACCGCGGACAGCCGATCGAGTTCCCGCTCAACCGGGTTATCAAGGGCTGGACCGCCGGGATGACCGGGATGAAGGCCGGGGGCCGCAGGCGGCTGGTGATCCCTCCGGAACTGGGCTATGGGCCCGAGGGGCAGCCGCCGGACATCGCCCCCAACGAGACGCTGGTATTTGTCGTGGACCTGCTCGGCGTGACCGACCAGCCGACGCAGCCGGCAATGCCTCCGGCGCCGGTCACCCCTGCGCCCGGGACCCCGGCCCCAACCGCGACGCTTGGCGCGACTCCCGCCACCGGGCACGGAGACGGCCATTGAGCCGGGCGTTCTAAAGGGACGCGATCTTCGAGACGAACTCCTCCCCGAGCCGCCCGAGGGCGGCCGGGATGTCTGCGGCCGTGAATGCCGGTGGAGCGACGACGATGGTAGTGGCTCCCGCGTCGGCCAGCCGTTTGGCCTCTTGGACCGAGTGGCCGCCCGAACCGATGAGCTCGATCTCGCCGGTATTGCGTCCGGCTTCCGCGGCGGCGCGCCGGCATTCGTCGAACAGCCCGGGCAGCTGCGAGCGATCCGGCGCTGAGGGGAAGAACCCGTCGCCAAGCCGCCCGGCGCGCCGGGCGGCGGCGGGGGAGTGGCCGCCGACGACGATCGGGATGCGGCCCCGCGTGGGCTTGGGGTAGCTGCGCGCGCTGGAGAACCTGTAATGGTCGCCGTTGAAGGACTCGTCGTCGGACCACAGCGCCCTGAGGGCCTGAATCGCCTCGTCCGTGCGCGCGGCTCTCTCCTCGAACGGCACGCCGATGGCCTCGAACTCCTCCCGCAGCCAGCCGATGCCCACGCCGAGGACGAACCGGCCCTGCGACAGGACGTCTATGGACGCGCACTCCTTGGCCAGGATGACCGGCGACCTCTGCGGCAGGATGAGGATGCCGGTGGCCAGCCGGACCCTGGTGGTCACGGCGGCCACGTACGAGATCCAGACCAGAGGGTCCGGGATGGGCGACTCCTCCGGACCGGGCATGCGGCCCGACCTTGAGTACGGGTAACGGCTGGCGTAGTCCTTCGGCACGACGACGTGCTCCACGGTCCACAGCGAGTCGATGCCGGACTCGTCCGCCGCCTCACCCAGGGCGCGGGCTCCCGCGGGCGTGCCGAACTCCATGATGTTGCTGAACGCGATTCCGACCTTCATGCAGGCAAGATTCGCACCACGGAGGTCGCCGCCGCCAGACCGGGCCGCCGGTAACCGGGCCCAGGGCTAAGGCGGGCCGCGGTCCAAGACCGGGCCCCGTCCCCGCCCGCATAATCTTGGGGCGTCGCCGGAGGAGCCAGATGGACCCCAGAGACACTGCCGAGGAAGCGCGGTTCCGGGCCGAGGTCCGTGCGTGGGTGCAGGGTGCGGTCCCGCGGTTCCGAGACGCGTACGCCGCTACCCGCGACTCGGAGCAGCGGCTGCGGATTTCGGCGGACTGGCAGGCGGAGCTGTTCGAGGCTGGGTTCGGCGCGATCGGGTGGCCGGCGGAGTATGGGGGCCGCGAGGGGACGCCCGTACAGAGGTTCATCGTGGCTCAGGAGCTCGGCGCAGCCGGCGCCCCGTGGCACCTCAACATGTCGGTGACCCTCGGATGGTGCGCGCCGGCGGTGCTGGACTACGGGACTCCGGCCCAGAAGGAAAAGCACCTGCGGCGGATGCTCAGCGGCCAGGAGGTCTGGTGCCAGCTGTTCAGCGAGCCAAACGCCGGGTCTGATCTCGCATCCATCACAACCACGGCCGTGCGCTCCGACGACGAGTACGTCGTGAACGGGCAGAAGATCTGGTCGTCGGGCGCGCACTGGTCGAGCTTTGGGATCCTCGTCGTCAGGACCGACCCCTCCGCGCCCCGATACAAGAACCTGTCGTTTTTCATCTGCGACATGTCCAATGCAGGGGTCGAGATCCGCCCGATCACACAGATCACAGGTGAGCGCGACTTCTGCGAGGTCTTCTTCAGCGACGCGCGACTTGCGGAGTCCGATCGTGTCGCCGAGGAGGGCATGGGCTGGACGGTAACCGTCCACACGCTGCTCAACGAGCGCATCGGCTTGTCCGGTGGAGGGGGGATGCACCGGCTGGTCTCCCAGGCCTGGGAAGGCTACCTGCGCAGCGTGAAGCAGACCGGTCCCGACGGCAGGGCGCCGTTGGACGACCCCCGCGTTCGTCAGAGACTGGCCGACGTGTACGTTCGCTCCGTCGCCAACCGCTGGACCGCGATGCGCGCCCTGGACGCCGTCTTCAAGGGCCAGATGCCGGGACCGGAGGCCTCGGTCCTGAAGCTCACGAGCGACGCCTGGTTCCAGCAGGTCCAGGAAGCGGCGGGGGAGGTCCTCGGTCCGGCGGCCCTGGTGACGGATGGACCGGGGGCCCGCGACGGGGGGGCCTGGGCCCGGGGGCTTCTGCAGTCCCGGGCCATGACCATCGGCGGGGGGACCACCGAGGTCCAGAAGAACATCGTGGGGGAGAGGGTCCTGGGGCTGCCCCGGGACCCCCGTCCGGCCGTCCCCTGACCGGACGAGGGCCTCAGAGCCTTCCGTCGAACCCCGATCCGGCCGTCCCCTGACCGGACCGGGGCTCGCGGCCTACCAGAACCTCAGCGCGGAGACCAGGCGGGAGAAGGTGCTGGGGCTGGTGGAGCGGGTGGCGCGGACCTGGGTGCTCGGGGCGGTGGTGTTGATACGGGGGCCGTTGTCGCCCAGCGTCTCGGTCAGCGAGGCGAATGCAGCCTTCTGCTCGGCTGCCTCCTGGCTGACCTTGGTGGCGGCGGCGGCGGCCTTGACGGCGGCGGGAGAGGAGGCGACGGGCTGAGCCTGCGGGCGGCGGGCGGTGGTGGTGGCGGCGGGGCGGGCGCTGGCCGGGGCGGCCGTGGCGGCCTTGCGGGCCGGGGCGGCAGTCGCGGTGCCGGCGGCGGGCTTGGTGGTCGAGGTCGCGGCGGCCGAGACGCTGGCGCCGACGAACATCTGCGTGACGTACAGCCGGCCGTCGTCGGTGGAGACGACACCGATGCCGACGAGGTTGAAGCTGCCGTTCTCGATGTTGGCGCGGTGGGGGGCGGAGCGGATGAAGGCGTTCTGGATGGCGGCTGCGTCGGTGCCGACTCCGACGTTCTCGCCGAGGGTCCTCCAGTTGGAGACGGCGGCGGCGGTGTCGGACTCGAGGTTCGGGTTGTGGTAGATGCGGCCGGCTTCCAGCATCCGGACCGCCTGCTTGCGGGCCTGGCCCAGCAGTCCGGAGTGGGTGGACAGCGCGGGGAGCCCGGCGCCTGCGCGGTGCTCGTTGACCATCCGGGTGATCGTCTGCTCGGCGCCCGTCTGGACGGTGGCGGTGGCTCCGGTCTGGGCCAGGGCGGGGGCGGCGGTGGTGACGACCGCGGCCGCCACCAGGGCGGCGATGGCGCGGGCGCAGCGGCGGGCGAGAACCTCTGTCGCGGTTCCTGCGGGAGTCTGGTTCTTGCGGGTCATTTCGTCCTCCTCGATTGATCTCGTAAGCGCAAGATAGGTCGAGAAAGACGTCCTGCTATCCGTAAAAAAGGCCCTCTGACCTGCGCATTTGCTACGCGACGGGGCCTGGTGCGTAGCCCTGATGGGCTGCGCGGAAACCACGCGGGACTACGTGTTTTTCCCGTACGTGGCAGGCCACCAGCCGCAGGTCGCGGGGGGTGGCGGCTGAGGGTTCCACGGCGGCCGGGCTAGGGGTGTAGAGGCCGTGAACGGCTATTTCGGACCACCGATCGGGACCGAACGGGCTACCTCGGGACCGAACGGGCTCCCTCGGGGCGGCCGGGCTACCTCGGGGCGGCCGCGTTATTGAGTGCCGGACGCGCTACTGGGGCGCTGGGTGCGCTTCCAGGGGGGCCGGCCGCGACGTCAGGGGGCCGAGCCGGGCTTTACTCAGGAGCAGACGCGTCAGCTTGCCTGAGCGACTGAGATGAGACCGGAGTCTCGGGCGAAGCGCACGAGGTCGGACCGGGAACGCACCCCGGTCTTCTGCGTGATGTGCGTCCGGTGGCTCTCGACGGTGCGGGCGCTGATGAACAGCTCCGCGCCGACCTCCCTGTTGGAGTAGCCGAGGGCGACCAGCCTCAAGACGTCCACCTCCCGAGCCGACAGGTCCAGGCCGTGTGGCGTCCGGACGGATGCCGCCTCTGCCTCCTGCGGGGGCAGCTGGAGGAGCGAGGCTCCGAGTGACGGAAGCAGGTACCTGCCGCCGCCGGCAACGGACTTGATGGCGAGCTCGAGCTCCAGGTCGGCGGCGTCCTTGAGCACGTACCCCATTACGCCGGCCGAGAATGCCTCCCTGACGAATGCCGGATCATCGGACATGGTCAGCACCAGGACGGGCAGAGCGGGCCACCTCTTCCTGATCTGACGCGTCGCCTCGATGCCTCCCATTCCCTCCATTCTCAGATCCAGCACGATCACGTCCGGACTGCTCTTCTCTTGGCCGTCGAGGAGGCCCGGGAGGGCAGCCAGCAGCTCTTCGCCCGAGCTGGCCTCGCCCACGACCTCGAAGTCTTCCCTGAGTTCCAGGAGCAGCCTCAGGCCGGCCCTGACGATTGCGTGGTCGTCAACGAGCACGATCCGTGTCACTTCCGCACCTCCAGTTCTACGGTGGTTCCGCGTCCCGGAGCAGAGGTAACGGTCAGGTGGCCTCCCGCCAGTTCGGCCCGCTCCCGCATCCCCTCCAGCCCCAGCCCCAGCCCCTCCGTGCGCTTTGAGGCGTCGAATCCCTGCCCGTCGTCCCTGACCCACAGCCGGAAGCCCGACTCCGACTCCTCCGTATGGATCGAGACCGTTGATGCGCGCGAGTGCTTGGCGGCGTTGTTCAGTGCCTCCTGGACGACCCGGTACAGGGCCGTCTGCACGTCCGAATCCAGCGCGGAGCCGCAACCGGACAGGCGCACCCGCGTCTTGATCCCCGACCGACTCTCGAAGTCGCTCGTCAGGCGGTCCAGCGCCGCCTCCAACCCCAGGTCGTCGAGCACGGGTGGACGCAGCGAGACTGCAATCTGCCTGATCTCCCGGATGGCTTCGGACGTCAGGTCGCGCATCTCGTCGATTCTTCGGCGGATCTCCTCCACGGACTTGCCCTGCTCCGCGACTTTGAGCCCCAGCAGGACGGAAGTGAGGGCCTGGGCGCCGGTGTCGTGCAGGTCCCTGGCCAGGCGTGCCCTCTCTTCCTCCTGAGCGTTGATCACCCCTGAAAGCAGCCGGCCCTTTGATTCGGCCTCCGCAGTCGCCAGGGCCAACTGCTTCTCAGCGCGCGATGCCTCCTGCTGCGCCTCGAACAGATGGGCGTTGTGCAGCGCCATCGAAGCCAGGTCGGCGAACAGCTCCAGCACTCCGAGGTCGTCCCGGCTGAAGCGGCTCGCCTGTCCGTGTGCCACAGCCAGGACGCCCACGGTCTCCCCTTCGTCGAACAGGGGCGCGAACATCGCCGAACGTGCGTCGAGTGCACGCGCGATCGGGTGCTCGACGCCTGCGTGTGCCTCCACGTCCTCCACGAGATGGGCGCGTCCGCTGGTCATCGTCTGGCCCGAGACCGACCCCTCGATGGGGACAAAGGCGTTGCGCGCCTTCGTGGCGCCTCTGCCGACCGCAACCTCCAGGCACAGGGTGTTGTCCGCGCAGCGACGACCTATCGTGGCCGACCGGGCCCCCGTCACCTCCATCGCGCGCTCCGCTATGAGCCGCAGGACCTGGTTCGGGACGACCTCAGAGACCAGTGCCGCTCCGACCTCGTGCAAAGACCGCAGCTGAAGCAGCCTTCGCTGTGCCTCCAGCTCCTTGGTTTGGGCTTCTGCAGCAATGGTGGCGTGTGTCTCCGCAGCCCTCTTCTGAGCCTCGAACAGGTCGGCGTTGCGCAGTGCGACCGACGCCAGGTTGGCGAACAGTTCGAGCAGGTCCAGGTCCTCTCCGCTGAACCGGTTCGCCTCACCGTGCGCCACGGCCAGCACACCGACGGCCTTGCCGTCTTCGACCAGCGGAGCGAACATGGCCGATCTCGCCTCGAAGGTCCTCGCGATCGGGTGCTCGACGCCGGGGTGGGCGTTTACGTCCGCGACGAGCTGGGCAAGTCCCGACGTTATCGTGAGCCCGGAGACCGAGCCGCGAATCGAAACCTCGGCGTTCACCGCGCGGGCGGCTCCGCGTCCGACGGCCACCTCCAGTCGCAGCGTGTCGGGACCGGTCCGTCTGGCGATCGTCGCCGAGCGGGCTCCCGTCACCTCTTTTGCCCGCTTGGCGATCAACCGCAGAACCTCGTGGGGGACGACCTCAGCGATCAGCGCGGCACCCACCTCCTGAAGCGACCCCAGCTGGCGTAGACGTCGCTGGGACTCCTCCGCGCGGGCGGCAGACTCGGCGGCCAGGAGCGCCTCTGCTCTGGCGGACGCGCGCTCGGCCTCGAAAAGGCGGGCGTTACGCATTGCGATCGTTGCGAGGCTCGCGAACAGTTCGAGGAGACCCAGGTCCTCCGGACCGAAGTGGTGCGGCTCCGCGTGGGCAAGGCACAGTACCCCCACCACCTCGCGGTGATCGGACACCGGAGCGAACATCACCGATCGTGCCGCCAGCGCGCGTGCGAATGGAAAGCGTTCCCAGGCCTCGTCGTCCACATGCGCCTCGAGATGCGACTGCCCCGTCTGCATCGTCTTGCCTGCGAGAGAGCGCTGTATGGGCACGACCATGTCCTTGACGCTGCGGGCGTGGCGGCCGGTGGCGAAGTCGAGTCGAAGCGAATCCGGACCTGTCCGCCGGGCCAGTGAGGCCGTGTGGCTGCGGGTGAGCAGCTTCGCGCGGTGGGTGATGAGGGTCAGGATCTTGTCGGGGTCGAGCTCCTTAAGGAGGGCCGAGCCCACCTCCTGAAGCGTCGCCAGCTGCGCGGCTCGGTTGTCGGCAGGCTGCAGACGGCGCGTCTGCTCCAAGCGCCCCTGCCCGTGGGCCTCAGGCGCGGCTCGCCCTGCCATGGCCACAGGCGCCTCCTTGTCGTTCGGCCTCGAGAAGTGTCCACTCAGCCGGCCGCATCCCCGGATGGCCGGACCGGCCAAAGACGCTTGCGAGACGACTTCGTTGGGGGACGAGGATGACTGTCTTCCTTTGAATCGTCCGCTTGCCGCAGTCCTTGAGAAAAGCGACACCAACGAGGGAACGCATGGCCGGGGTGAGAGGGACACTCACTGCGGGGACGCGCCGGACCAAGTCAGACCTCCCTAGATCACCCCGGAGTGGCGGAGATGTCCCGAGTCGGCTCTGGCCCTTTAGTTCCCCGCCGGCAGGATGTGTCGAAACGGCCCCTGCTGGGGGATGTCCCTTTAGCCCCTCGTGGGGGTCAGTAGGTGGTTAGCAGGGCAACGCCGTCAGCGCGACCAGAACTTCAGGCGGTGCAGGAGGCCCGGGAGGCCGCCCTTCGGACGCTTCGCCTTTGTGGGGGAGCCGGACCTGCTCAGCTGTGTGGCAAGCGTGCGGGCCTCCGTTTTGCCGGCCGTCACCCGTGCGCCGCCGTCCTTGGGCTGGAACAGGGTTGCCAGCGCCGCCAGGGCCTCCTCCTGGGTCCGGTACTCGTAGCCCGTCGCCCGGCGCGGCACGGAGACCGTTCCTCCGTGGCCGGACGCACTGAAGGCAGCCCCTGCCGGGGCGGTACGCCCCCCAATGGCCTGGGTGACGGCCGGAGCGACGTCCTTGGGTACGGGCGCAAGCGCGAACAACTGGGTGACGAAGATCAGGCCGTCCGCGGTCGAAACCGCCCCGATGCCACCCAGGTTGTACCGGCGGTTCTCGATGTTTCGCCGATGGGAAGGAGAGCGTAGGAATGCGCGCTGGATCGACTCGGGGCTGACTCCGACGCCCACGTTCTCTCCGACCAGCTCCCACGCAGGCAGCGCAGCAGTCGCCTCGGAACGCAGGTTCGGATTGTGGTAGATGTCGCCTTTGCGCAGCATCCTGGCCGCCTGAGCCCGGGCCAGCCCCACGAGCCGTGGCTGGGAGATCAGGGGGCCGAGCCCCACTGAGACCCTGTGGGCATTGACCAGTTGCATCATCGCCTGCTCCGCTTGAGGAGCCGCAACTGGTTCGGTGGACTGCGCGGAGGCCGGCAGCGCAGTGAGCAGCACCGCGGCCGCCAGCGTGGCGGCGAGCGCGATCCTGCGACGGGAGGGGACGCGATCCGGTGGTGTGGTCATCAGGTTTGGGGGGACGGGGTATAGGGCAACTGTTTCAACGTCGGAGCCGCGAGTTCCTGCCGCCCGGACTGTCGCAAGGTGGACTTAGGGGACATCGCGGGAATGGTACAGGCTCGACAAATCCCACGGGACCCTCCAGCGGTCCCACAGTCACCAACTGGAGGGACAGATGTCCGACACCGAGAGGCAGTGGCGGGAGAAGCTGAGCCCGGCGCAGTACGAGGTCCTGCGCAACAAGGGCACTGAGCCTGCCTTTTCCGGCACGTACGTCAACTGCAAGGACCAGGGCACGTATCGCTGCGCGGGGTGTCACGCCGAACTGTTCGGTTCGGACACGAAGTACGACTCCGGGTCCGGCTGGCCGAGCTTCACCGACCCGGCCGTCCTCGAGAACATCGAGCTGCATCAGGACACGAGCCACGGGATGGTCCGCACCGAGGTCGTGTGCAGGTCGTGCGGCGGCCACCTCGGACACGTCTTCCCCGACGGCCCGGGTCCCAGCGGGCAGCGGTACTGCATCAACTCCCTGGCGCTGGAGCTGGACCCCAAGTAGGCATCACCCCAGCCAGGCGAACGGCGAGTCGCGCATGACATCGTCGAAAAGGGCGCCCTCGTCGGCGTCGACCCCCCACCGAGCGAAGTGCTTGCACACGTTGTGGATGTCCCGGCGCAGGAACTCGATGCCACGCTGGCTGCGGGCGATGTCCACAGCCTGAGGGAAGTCGATCAACCAGGGCCGTCCGTCCCAATACAAGACGTTGTAGGCGGACAGGTCCCCGTGGACCAGATACGCGTCGAGAAGCTTGCGGATGTCCAGGATCACCGATTCGAAGGCTCGCTGGGCCTCCTCGCCCGAGAGCCGAATTTCGGCGAGGCGGGGGGCGGCGGCTTCCTCGTTACCGATGTACTGCATGGCCAGGCCCTCGCTCAGGGCCTCCACCGGATAGGGCACCCGCGCACCCGTCCGCCATGCCGTTCGCATGAGCGGGAACTCCCGGTACGCCCATGCGTACTCAAGGACCTGGCGTCCGAACCGGGTGCGCTTTCCCAGGGCCCGGTCCACGCGCTCGTCTCCGGTGCCCTGCCCTGCCCGGTAGTCCTCCTCGCGGCGAAAGGCTCGCTGGGCCCGCGGCCTGTACCTCTTAACGGCGAGCAGACACGAGCGTGGGCCCGAGGCTCGCCTGACGAGCACGACGTCGGCCTCTTTGCCCGACTTGATCGTGCCCAGCTCCTCCTCCGTGTAGTGGTTGCGTATCACCCATGAAGGCTCTTCCTCAGCGCCTTCGACGCCTTCCAGGTGGACATCTTCCGTATCCAGTCCGGCCTCGACCAGCCAGTCATCGTCGCGCTGCGGCTGCCGCTTTCGGATGGGGTCGTCGTCGGCCCCGAACTGCTCGTCCTCACGCCAGATCTCGGCCTCCGGTTGCTGCTCGAGGTCGCGCGCGAGCTCGTCTTTGATCGTCAAGGCAGAAGCTCCCTTCGTCGTGATCGTCGAAATGGGGAGCCCGCCCCGGGGTCCGGGGGCCGCGCGCTTGACTGCGGGCGGTGCGACTCAGCGGGTCGCGGCCGGAGACGAGGCGAGCACCTGCGATATGTCATGCATGGCGCCCACCTCCTCTCCGATGGCCTCCGGTGGGTGCCGGAGGCGACAGTGCATCATGAGCCACCTCGCGCCTCAGCGCAAGGGGTCTGGGGCCGGGGATCCTTGAGGGCCCTGGCCGGCCGGCGGATCGGCGGTGAGGGGGTCGGTTGGCGGATAGGGGGCGAGCGGGCCGGTTGTCGGCGGATCGGGGACCGCCAAGGCATCCCCGCTGCCGTCGTCGTCAGTGGAAGGGTCACGCGTCAACGAGGTCAGCACCAGGGTCGTCCCCACGGCGATCAGCAGGATCGCGGCCCCCCACTTCAGGTGGTGGCCCACCGAGGCCATCCGGCCGGCAAGCACCAGAGCCGAAAAACCGATAAAGGCGAGGCCGGCGGACAGTGAGACGGCGTCCAGGTGGTGGCGCTTCACGGTGCCACCTCCTCGACAGCTCCGAATGGGGGGCCGAATCCCGGAACCGGTCCCGGAAGGCCGGGCCGGAGCGCCGGCTCGCCCTGCCTCGTCACCGTCACCTCGCCCATCCCGGCCTTCAGCCGCAGGTCCAGCGTTCCGGACAGCTCCGAGCCCGGTTCCTGCCGATCCAAACGCGAGTCAAGCCCTTCGGACTCGTGCCCGAGCACCAAGACCCGGCCGGCGCCGGACTGCGCCCGGACCATGAGTCCCGACGTTGCCGGCGCAATCACCGTCAGCTCTCCCATCCCGACGCTTGCGTTTACCCGGGTGGTGCCGGGGGGAACGTGCAGGCTCGACAGGTCCAGCGTCAGCTCCCCCGCACCGAGCTGGTATTGGCGGCGCAGCTCGCTCATCGCCAAGGGGCGGATGAGACGCTCTCCCGCTCCTCCCCGCAGCGGCACCCCCTGGGCGGCCGACGCGAGGAACAAGGCGGCCGCGAGCAGGATCCCGAGCGGTATCAGGGGCCGGCCGCGCCCCCAAAACGACCCGGCGACAAGCGCCGTGCCAACCACCAGCAGCATCGCCGCCAGCATCTCGCGGGGCTTCAGGTCCAGCAGTCCCATCGAGTCCAGCAGAAGTCCAAGACCGAGCATCAGCACGAGCAGTCCGACCGTTATGCGGCTCAGCACTGAGCACTCACGCGGCCGCGGAGGACCCTCCGGGCGCGCAACCACCGGCAGGGGGGCGGCGACGGTCGCTCGATCCGCACTCGAAGACGCGGAGCCGGGGGCCGCGGCCGGCTGCTGGGGGCCGGGTGGCCTGTCGCCGTCGGACC
>DATLNZ010000137.1 GCA_035536535.1 Actinomycetota bacterium
AGCGGCAGGATAGCCGCGAGCTTGCTCAGCGGGACCGAGACACCGAACATCGGCGCCACGATCACCAGGCCGGCCACGGCGGTCGCCAGCGCGTCCGGTATCCACTCCACGCTTCGTCCCATGAACACGACCAGCGGAGTCGCGGGGGCCGCGATGAGCAGCGGCAGAGTCCCGGTCATGCGCTCCCACGACGTCGTCTGCACGACGAACATCACGGTCATCGAGGCGAGCATCACGGCGTTGCCGACGAGCAGGAACTCCACCCGTTCCTGCGATTCGACCAGCTTGCCCATCAGCGAAAAGAAGATCACCTGCGACACGATCCGCGTGAGCCACTCGAAGACCCACGATCGCAGCGTGTACATGGTGCGAAAGTCCTCGAGGGCCACGGCGGCCGAGTAGCGGAAGATGCGCGCCGTTTGGACGAAGCCGGTCATGCGCAGGTCGGGGTCGCTGTGAGGCGCGTCATGCGTAGGTCATCGTCCCGGTGAGCCGGACGCGGTCCACCGTCTTGCGCAGCAGCCACCATCCCCCGGCAAACGCGGCGAGGCCCAGCAGCGCGATCATCGTCAGCCTCGTCGTTGCGTCGCGGATCGGTCCGGGGGCCAGGCTGTCGCGCAGCATTGCCGAGCTCCACGACAGAAAGACCACCCGCGTCGCCGGCTGGACCCAGCCCGGCAGCAGCTCCACCGGCGCGACCACGCCCCCGAGGACGTAGAACGGGTAGGTGAGCGCGCGCTGGAACGGACGTGCACTCCGTCCGAGGACGAACACCGCCGCCATCAGCAGAGCAGTGCACGCCATCGCCATGCCGGTCAGCAGCAGCGTCGCCCCGAACGCCACCGGGTGCTCGATCGGGATCACCAGGCCGAAGCCGAACCGCGCTACCAGCCACGCCTCGAGGTACCCGATCAGCCCGAGGACGGTGACCGCGATCACCCGTCCCACGACGACGATGGGAAGGCGGGCGGGGGCCGCGATCACCCCTTCCAGCACGCCCATGCCGCGGTCGGTCACGACGATCTCGCCGGCGATCGTGATGGACGTCCCCCACAGCGCGATCAGCACCGGACCCATCACCGCGTGGCCGGCCAGGTCCGGACGCCCGGCCGCTTGCACCACCGACAGGAACACCACCGTGAACAGCGGGATCATCGCCAGCACCAGGACGTCGTCCGGGCGCCCGCGCGTGAGGCCGAGCTGAAGCCGGAACGCGGCCAGGAGCACGCGCATCAGACGTTGAGCCCCCGGTCGCCGAACACGTGCAGATACACGTCCTCCAGGGAGGGCAGCGAGGTGGCGACCGAGTCCACGCCGGACGAAACCAGCGCGCGCAGCGCGGCCTGCAGCGCCTCCCGGGAGCCGACCTCGATGCGCGCGGAGCCGTCCTCGCCGCGCGCGACCTTCGTCACCCCGTCGATGCGACCCACCGCATCGAGAGCCTCGGGCGAGGCCCCCTCGACGTCGATGCGCTCAAAGGCCGCGAGCCACGTCCGCAGCGTCTTTGTGCGCTCGATCCGCAGCAGCCGTCCGCGGTCGATCAGCGCGACGCGGTCGCACACGTCCTCGGCCTCCGCCATGTCGTGGGTGGTGAGGAAGATCGTCCGGCCCTCGCTTCGAAGCTCCCGGACGAGCTCCCGGAACTGACGCGATGCGACGGGGTCCATGCCGGTGGTGGGCTCGTCCAGGAACAGCACCGGCGGGTCGGAGATGAGCCCGCGCGCGAGGTGCAGGCGCTGCTTCATGCCGCGCGAGAACGTCTCGACGCGCTCGGTTCGTCCGGCGAGGCCGACCTTCTCGAGCAGCATCGGGACGCGCTCACGCGCAGTCCGGGGGTCGAGCTTGTACAGCGCCGCCCAGTACGACAGGTTCTGCTCGGGGGTCAGTCGGTTGTACAGGCCGCGCTCGCCGCCGAACACGATGCCGATCAGGGGACGCACGGCCTGCGTGTCCCGGACCACGTCGTGTCCCAGCACGCGCGCTGTGCCCGAGGACGGGAGCAGGACGGTGGCCAGGACCTTGACCAGCGTCGTCTTGCCGGCGCCGTTGGGGCCCAGGAGGCCGAGGATCTCGCCGGACTCCATCGTCAGCGAGACGTCGTCCAGCGCGACGACGACCGGCCCCCGCTTGCGCAGACCCCTGCCGGTGCGGAACTCCCGGCGGACGTGCTCGACCTCGACCGTGGGCAACCCGGGGCTCCTCATCTCGGGGCCGCTGATTGTATGGACAGCCGGGCCCCTGCCGCGAGGTCTCTTGGATGATCAGCAACAGAAGGCGGCCTAGAGTGGACCGGCGGCCGGGCCCGCCCGACTTCTGGGATCGTGGGTGCGCTTCGCGCCGTCCCGTCCCTGAAAGGAGCCGACTCCAATGCCACCTCGATTGACCGGAGGCAACCACGTCGCCCTGACCGTCACCGACCTGGATCGCAGCCGCGCCTGGTACTGCGATCTGTTCTCGCTGACCGTCGTCAGCAACGACGAGAACGTCGGTCCCCCGTACTTCACCGACATGGGCTACAACGGGCTGTTCGACCTGACGACCTTCTCCTACGTTGTGGCGCTCTGCCAGCACCGCGACGGCGAGCAGGGAACCTTCGACGCCCGGCGCGTCGGCCTGGACCACGTGGGGTTCCACGTGCCCGAGCGCGAGGACCTCGACGACTGGATCGCGCGGCTGGACGAGCGCGGGATCGAGCACTCCGGCATCAAGGAGGCGCCCTACGCCGATGTCGTCTCGTTCAACGACCCGGACGGCATCGCGCTGGAGCTCATGTACGTGAAGGTGGACTTCTGGGCCGGCCTGATCGCCCAGGTCTCATAAACACGATGGCGAGCATGTTGGCCTCCGTCGGCTCCCGGATCCTCGGCCGCCGCGCGCGCCTGGAGGTAACGGACGTCTTCCGCGAGCACGAGGGGACGCCGTTCGTTGCGAGGTGCAGGGTGTCCGGATCGGACTCGGCCCCCGCGACGGTGGTGGTGAAGGCCCCCCGGCCCTGGAAGCCATACGAGCCGGACAAGCCTGGGGGCCCGGCGGCCGCCATCTTCACGGAGTGGGCGGCACTGGAATGGCTCGGGGAGCTGGACGTGCCGGACGTCCCACGCCTGCTGGGCGCGGACCGGGAGCCGGGGGTCCTGGTCATGTCGGACATGGCCCACGACCGGCGCGTGGACCACGTCCTGCTCGGCGAAGACCCCGTGGCCGCGACGGATGCACTGCGTGAGTTCGGCGCGAGCCTCGGACGTCTCCACGCCGCCACCATGGGCAAAGATCCCGACGAGTGGCGCCGCCGCCGAGAGCGACTCGGCCCCCGTGCGGACTTTGACCGCCGCGCGTGGTTCGCCGAGCAGGTGGCCCACCTCCACCGGGCGTGCGAGGCCGTGGGCGTCGAGGCACAAGGCATCGATGACGACCTGGAGACCCTCCGCGAGGCCTGGAACGCCGGACCGCACCACGCGCTGACCCACGGCGACCCCTGTCCGGACAACCTGCTGCTGGACGGGGGTCGCGTCGTCATCGTGGACTTCGAGAACGCCGCCTGCCGGTTTGCCCCCAGCGACGCCGGCTACGCCCGCATCCCGTTCCCCTCGTGCTGGTGCGTGGGGGCCCTTCCGGACTCGGCCGTCACGCAGATGGAGGACGCCTACCGTGCTGCGGCCGGCTTCGGTGACGACGCCGAGTGGCGGCGGCTGATGACGCTGGCGTGCGGACAGTCGTTCCTTTACACGGTGCCGACCCAGGTCACGCACTGTTTGGAGAAGGACCACTCCTGGGGCACAACCGGACTGCGGGCGCGGGCCCCGCTGAGGTCGGAGTCGTTTGCCGCGGCCGCCCGTGACAGCGGGACGCTGGACCGCCTGGCCGAATTAGCGTCCGGGATCGCGGCCAAGTGCCGAAAACTGTGGCCGGACGACACCCACGTCCCGCCCTACCCGGCATTCCGCTTGGGCCTTCGACAAAAGAAAAAGGCCCGGGGGCCGCCTGGCCCCCGGGCCCACACATCGGACTAGGCGCCGCCTGGGATGACCACCACGTCCTCGTTGTTGGCGAGGT
>DATLNZ010000138.1 GCA_035536535.1 Actinomycetota bacterium
AGCACCACGACCCCCGTCACCCACGCGCTCACGCCAACCCCGTTGATCCGGCGTTTGACCTCCATCGCCTCGCCCATCACCTGACGGATCGTGCCGGTCTCGTCCTGACCCTGACGTATCAGCCGCCGGCCCTTGGCCACCCAGACGCTCCCCGTCCAAGCCTTCGTTTCGATGGCAAACACTCCGGTGGGTCCGACCACGACATGGTCGAGATTTCCCCTCCCGGTGTCGATGTCGTGGAGGATCCGGTAGCCCTGCGGCTCGAGCTCGGCCAGCAGCCGTCCCACTGCCTCCTCGCCCCTGGCGCCTTTAATCCAGGGCTGGAAGAGGCCGAGCATCTCCCGCCGGTTCCTCCACAGAGCGAGCGGCAGCAACAGGAACGGCAGCCACCACAGCGACGGCACGGTCAGCCGAAGGAACACGACGAAGACAAGTACGGCACCGATCAGGTACAGAGTGAGCCACTTCGCCCGCTTCCGGACGACGTTGCGTGCTCCCCGTCCGGCGGTGCCGTGGATGGGCATGGAACACAGTGAACGGTTCAAGACGATCGATGCCACTCGAGCAGCACATTCGGCGGCGCACTGCTTGTGTCCGCGAAAGAAGAAGGGGCCCCCGAAGGGGCCCCTTCCGAAACCAGTCCTGAAGTGCTAGGCGCGACGGCTGGGCTTGCCGCCGACGAGGCCTTCGCAGTACTCCGCGACGGTCTGGTCGTTGGCCTCGGCCGCCCGCTCGAGTCCCTGGAACGGGGGAGCCTTGCGCTTGTTGGCCTGGCCCGTCTCCGAGCCGTTGAAGTACGCCGTGCAGAGTCCGTGCGTGTTGTTGCCGTTCGGGCCGGGCTCGCCGGCCGCCGGAGCAACGGGAGCTGCCAGTGCCACGCCGCCGGTCAGGGCGACGGCAATGAGGAGCTTGCGCATGGAAACCTCCTGGAATCCGCCCGGCTGGGGACCGGGGCCGACCCCGACTGGGCCGACTCGACCGTTTTATCCGGTTCCCGACGTGCCCGCAGCGTATATTCTCCGCGGGTGCGCGCCCTAGCGGCCTTGGTGATGGCGATTGCCCTGCTCACGGGCTGCGGCCCCGCCCAGCGAGCCCCCGAAAGAGCCACCTCGCCCACGCCCCCGCGGGGGGCTCTGGCACCTTCGTTGGCGCCGCTGCCGGACACCGCCCGGCCCCCGGCCCCCCAGGGCACGGCCTCCGCCCGAGCAGGAGCTCCCGCGGCTGCGGGGGCGGAGACGGCTCCGGCCGCCACCGGGGCCGCTGCCACCGCCGATCGCGTGTCCGAGATCAGCGATCCCGCAGGCGACCTGACCCCCAGCGCCCAGCCCCCGCCCCCGCACGCCGACCTGACGGGTGCATCACTGCGACTGCGCGACGGCTATGAGTTGCGGGTCCGCCTGGCGGGACCCGCCCCCGACCGCGGTCCGGACGACCGCACCCAGAACATCGCCTCCTTCTACGACACCGACGGCGACGGCCAGTTCGACTTCGAGGTCTGGGCCAACCTCGCCGACAACGGGTGGGCCGGTTCCTACTTCGGACGAGGCCCGGCCCGCTTCGGTGCGGCCTCGGGCGTCCAGGTCTCAGTGGAGCGGGGGGAGTTACTGATCCGATTTTCCTCCGGACACCTGGAGGACGCCGCCTCCTTCCGGTGGGCGCTGGCGTCGGAGTGGGGGCCCTACGAGGTGATCTCCACCCCCGCGGCGGCCCGCGACTCGGCTCCCGACTCCGGAGCCGCGAGCTTCAGCGGTTAGGGTCCCCGCCAACGGCCGCCCGCGGGGGAGCGCTTGTCGCCGGTGACAGCGGCACCGTCTTCTGCGGACCGGCCGTGCCGGTCGCCGCTGCAACTTAACCCCGACCGCTTACACAAAAAGAGGCCCGCTCAGGCGAGCGAGCCTCTTTTGTGGTTCAAGGATGAGGCTAGCAGCGAACCTTGCTCTCGCCGCTGCAGGCGTCACGTCCGGTACCGCCGTCGATCCGGTCGAAACCCGTGTGGCCGCGGATCGCGTCGTTGCCGCTTCCGCCAGAGATGACGTCGTTTCCGTGGCCCCCGTTGATGGCGTCGTTGCCGCCGAAGCCGTAGACGATGTCGTTGCCTCCAAGAGCGTTGATCGAATCACCAAAGCGGCTCCCACAGATGACATCGGTGCGGCGGGTGCCGGTGATGGAGACGCCACGGGCCGCACCCCGGGCGTCCAGGTTCCCGTCACACGGCGGAGTCTCGAAGTTCTCCTGGTCGTCGTTGTCGGTGTCGTCCGGGTCAAAGGTGTCCGACGTGACGGCGGCCTGGTTGTTGAACCTGCGTCCCGGGCCGACTCCTTCGGTCCCGACAACGGCTTCGTAGGTGACCGAGTGGAACTCCTGGTAGAGCATCTCAGGGTCCTCGCATCGCAATTCCCCTTCGGGGTCTTCCTGTACGGCGCAGGCGAAAGCTTCGTTCTCCGACTCGGATTGCGACTCTGTCCGCACGGACGATGGATCTATTCGGGCGGTTTCCGGAAGGTTGTCCGTCAGCACGACGTTGAGAGCGGCCCCCGGTCCGTTGTTGTAGAGGTTGAGCGTGCAGCGGATCCTGTCGCCCGGAGCCACGCGGATCCTGCCATCGGGACCGGTGCCTCGGTTCGAGGTGACGTTCTCGCAATCCTTCTCGAGCTCGAGGTCCGCCTCGCAAACGATGGTGATCACCTCTGAGTCATCGTCGGTGGTCGGGCCACTCACTGTGTGCGTTCCGCTCGCGGTGGCGGTGTTGGTCACGTCGCGGGTCCTCTCACCCCCACACGCATCGGGCCGGGCTTGAAAGATGATGCTGATGGTCTCGACGAAGTCACCCGGGCCCACGCCCAGGGCCGGGATCTGGCAGGTGACGTCGGGAGTATCAGTCGCTGACTCTCTGTCAGTGATCGTGCAGGTGGTGTCGGGCCGAAAAGGAATGACGTCGAAGACCCGCACCGCGTTGTTCGGTTCCATCTCGTCCGTGAGAGTCACGTTGTTGATCGGCGTCTCAGCCTGGTCGGTGCCGCGCTGCGTGTTCGTGAGGGTGATAGCGCAACCGAAGTATGTGCCCGACCCGAAGCCTTCGTCGTCTGGGTCTCCGCAATCTTTCTCCACGTTCAGCGGGTTCGCTGCTGTGCCCCCGTGGTCCGACAGGGCCGGGGGTGAGGAAGCGACCAGCAATCCAGCTACCAGCCCGCTCAGAGCAGCGAGCGTGCCGACGCGACGGGCGATTTCGTTCAATACGTGACGCATTGAGTCCCCCCCAGAGTCGGATCCGCAGCCTTGCTCGCAGGCCACATGAGGCTAGCAGCGAACCTTGCTCTCTCCGCTGCAGGCGTCACGTCCGGTGCCGCCGTCGATGCGATCGAATCCCGTGTGGCCGCGGATCGCGTCGTTGCCGCTTCCGCCAGAGAGTATGTCGTTACCGCGGCTTCCGTTGATGGCGTCGTTGCCGGCGAAGCCGTAGACGATGTCGTTGCCCGCAAGGGCGTTGATCGCGTCACCAAAGCGGCTGCCGCAGATCACGTCGTCGCCGCGGGTGCCCGTGATGGAGACGCCGCGATTCGCCCGCCTTGCATCCAGGTTCCGGTCGCAGGGAAGAGTCTCGAAGTTCGCCTGATCGTCGTTGTTGGTGTCGTCAGGGTCAAAAGTGTCGGACGTGACGTTGGCCTGGTTGTTGAAACTGCGGCCCGGGCCGACTCCCTCGGTCCCGACAATTGCTTCGTAGGTGACAGTGTTGACCTCACCGTTGAGCATCTCGGGGTCCTCGCAGCGTAGTTCCTCGTCCGGGTCCTCCTGGACGACGCAGGCGAACCCACCGTCCTCCGCCGAGGGGTCTGACTGCACGGACGCCGGGTCTATCTCGGCGATCTCCGGAATGTTGTCCGTCAGGACGACGTTGAGAGCGGCTCCCGGTCCAATGTTGAACACTGTGAGGGTGCAGCGGATCCTGTCGCGCGGAGCCACGCGGACCCTGCCTTCTGGACTAGTGCCCCGGTCAGCGGTCACGTTCTCGCACTCCTTGGCCAGGTCCAGGTCGGCCTCGCAGGTGATGGTGATCACCTCGGAGTCTTCGTCCGACACCGGGTCGTTCTCGACGTTGTTTCTGGTCGCGAAGGCGGTGTTGGTCACGTCGCGGGTGCGCTCCGTGCCACAGGCATCGGACCGAGCCTGGAAGGTCAGAGTGATCGTCTCGGACGGGTCCTCCCGGTCCAAGGCCTGAATCGTGCAGGTGAGGTCGGGGGAGTCACTCGAGGAATCGGCATCCGTAATTCCGCACTCGGTGTCGGGGTCCCCTTGAGTGAAATCGACGATCCTGACCACGTTGTCCGGTTCCGGCTCGTCCTCGAAAAGAACGCTGCCGATCGGCGTCGGAGCCGCCTCGGTACCGGGCCGTGTATTCGTGACGGTGATCACGCAAACGAACGTCGCGCCTGAGCCGGCGGCTTCGTCGCAATTCTTCACAACGTTCAGCGGGTTCTCTGCTGTGCCCCCGTGGTCCGAGAGGGCCGCGGGGGCGGAAGCGACCAGTAGACCCGCTACCAGTCCACTGAGCGCGGCGAGCGTGCCGAAGCGACGGGCGATTTCCTTCAAGCCGTGACGCATTGACGTCCTCCCAGAGTCGGATCTGCGGCTTCGGCGCAGGCCACAGGCGTCACAACGCTACCATTAGCAACAATGGACGCACTTCGTCCTTGAATGCGCGGCTCAGGACGCCGTCAGGCCACGCGCTGGATATCTTGCCGGGTCCGCTTCTGCGGCCGGGTGAGCAGCCCGGACAGCAGGCCCCCCACGGCGAGGCTCCCGTGGATGACCTGGTCCGCGTTGTTCGAGGCGACGAGGAAGGTGTCATCGCCGGATAGCGCGATTGCAGCTGTCACGACGACGTAGGCGGCTCCCTTCACCAGCGCGCCCGTCCGTGACCATTCCGGCCTCAAGGCGAAGCCGAAGGCCACGACGGCGCTGAAAAGGGCGGCGACGTTGTGCCAACCGTTGGTCTCGAAGACGCCGAAGATGTGCTCACTCCCTGATGCGACCTGATCGCGGGCCGTGGGGAACGCCGTGCTGACGGCAAACCCGGCCACTGTAAGCACAAGGAGCAGGACCCCCGAGCCCACGAGGTACACCCTGGCGGGGGACCATGCGGGGCTCCGGGTAGTGAGTGTCGGCTTCAGCGCCTCCTGGACCATGTGCCCGCCTCCTTGCTTCGAGGTTGCCCCCGGACAGGCGGCATAGCCACCGTAGCGGTT
Source organism: Actinomycetota bacterium (assembly GCA_035536535.1). Lineage (NCBI taxonomy): Bacteria > Bacillati > Actinomycetota > Actinomycetota bacterium. The sequence goes on from DATLNZ010000138.1 coordinate 5,244, forward strand.
CTTCGGGGGCCCGCTGAGAGCGGGCCCCCGAAATGCTCGGAGTGCGGTTCTAGCAGCGAACCTTGCTCTCGCCGCTGCAGGCGTCGCGTCCGGTGCCGCCGTCGATGCGGTCGAATCCGGCGTTGCCCGCAAGGGCGTCGTTGCCCGACTCCCCGAAAATGTTGTCGTTGCCGAAGTAGCCGCGGATCGCGTCGTTACCGCTGCCGCCGAAGATGATGTCGTTTCCGTAGTTGCCGTTGATCGCGTCGTTGCCGCCGAAACCGTAGACGATGTCGTTGCCGGCCAGGGCGTTGATCGAGTCCCCGAAGCGGCTCCCACAGATCACGTCGTTGCCGCGGGTGCCGGTGATGGAGACGCCGCGCCTGGCGAACCGGGCATCCAGGTTTCGGTCGCACGGCGGAGTCTCGAAGTTCTCGCGGTCTGAGTTGTCGTTCTCATCAAGCTCCCGGGTGTCGGACGTGACGTTGGCCTGGTTGTTGAACCTGCGGCCCGGGCCGACGCCCTCCGCCCCCACAACGGCCTCGTACGTGACCGTGGTCACGTCGCCCTCGCGCATCTCGGGGTCCGTGCAGCGCAGTTCCTCTTCCGGGTCGTCTTGGACGACGCAGGTAAATCCGCCTTCCGACGGGGGCTCTGACTCCACGGACGCCGGATCGATCTCGGCGATCTCCGGGATGTTGTCCGTCAGAACCACGTTTTGGGCGACCCCCCCTTCGCGATGGGTCACGGTGAGGGTGCAGCGGATCCGGTCGCCCGGAGCCACACGAATTCTGCCCTCGGGTCCAGTGCCCCGGTCGGCCGTGGCGTTCTCACATTCCTTGTCGAGCACGAGGTCCGCCGCGCACGTGATGGCAATCAGCTCGTTGTCGGTGTCGGTTTCCTGGCGAGCTGCAACGCCAAAGGGCGTGTATGTCCCAGTCGCGGAGGCTGTGTTGTTCACAGCCGCACTTTCCTCGTCCCCACAGGCCTCCGGCTTTGCCTCGAAGAGGATGGTGATGACCGTCGAGGGGTTGCTTCCGCCCAGAGTGGCAATCCCACAGGTGACATCAGTGGTATCACTGGCGGACTCCGGGTCCTCGACGGCGCACCGCGTGTTGTCCCCGTCGTCATCGCTCACCTGGATGACCCGGACCATGTTGTCCGGTTCGTGTTCGTCTGTGAGGACGATATCGGTGAGCTGGTTCGGCGCTCCTGCGGTGCCGGGCCGGGTATTCGTGACTTCGATCGTGCAGTTGTACTGATCGCCTGCGTTCACGTCGTTGGGACAAACCTTCTCGACGTTCATGGGATCGGTGTCCGACCCCCCGTGCCCGGCCAGGGCGTTGGGGGCAGTTACCAGGACGAGCCCTGCCACCAGGCCACTCAGCGCCGCGAAGACGCCAAGGCGGCGACAACAATCCTGCAAGACGTGCCGCATCAAACGCCTCCTTGAGCTCAAAGGGCAGGGGAGATCCGGCGAATCGTAGCGTTGATCCCTCTCCGGCGCTCGCCCCTCGCCGGAATATCTTTGGGGGGTGCGACCCCCAGCCGCCCGGGCCTCCGACCTGCTGTCCCGCAACCGGGACCTCCTGCTGCTCCCGGTCCTCCTGGCGTCCGTCTTCTTCCTTCCGGGCGGCGTCCCGTCCGGGGTCAAGGGGATCGGACTGGTCGCCGCGGCGACGCTCGCGCTGCAGGCGACGGGGATCGTGCTCGTTTGGCGGTCCAACAGGATCGTCAACTTCGCCCAGGTCCAGGTCGGGCTGCTGGCCGGGGTCCTGTTCCGGCTGCTGGTGGAGCAGCAGACGGTCGTTCGGGGGCTGCGGGCGCTCTGTCCTCCCTGCGCCCGGGACACCACCCGCGGCCTGGTCCTGCTCAACTACTGGACCTCGCTGGCCGCCTGCCTTCTGCTCGCGGGCCTGCTCGGCTGGCTGTCCTACGTCCTGGTCGTGCGGCGGTTCGCCAACGCCCCGCGGCTGGCCGCCACCGTGGTCACCATCGGGCTCGCGCAGCTGTTCGCGTCCGTCCAGGGCGCGCTGCCCGGCCTCCTGGCGACCGCGGAGCAGAAAGAGCTGAGCGCGCAGCCGTCCGGAGTGGCCGCGCCCCCGCCGTGGAGGTTCGGCTTCACCCTCACGCGCGTCGTCTTCGGCTCCCCCCAGATCCTCGCGGTCGTCGTGTCCCTCGTGGTGCTTGCCGCCGTCTACGCGTTCTTCCGCTACAGCTCCACCGGCATCGCGATGCGAGCGGCGTCGGAGAACGCCGACCGCGCGGCGACCGTGGGGGTCGACGTCCACGCCCTCACCGCCCGCGTGTGGCTGGGGGCCGGGCTTCTGTCCGGCGTGGCCGGGATTCTGCTGTCGATGGCCGAGGCGGCGCCCGAGCGCGCGGCCTTCGGGGCCTCCGGTGCGCTGCGTGTCCTCGTCGTCGCCGTGCTGGCTCGAATGACCTCGCTGCCGATCGCGGCGGCTGCCGCCGTCGCCGTCGGCGTGTTCGATGCCGGCATCGACTGGGCCTTCGGGTCCACGACTCTTTCGGACGGACTGCTGCTCGGCATCATCGCGGTCGCGCTCCTGCTGCGCAGGCCCTCGCGCTCGCGGGCCGAGGAGGCGGTCGAGCAGGGGTGGACGGCCGCGCGTGAGAGCCGTCCGGTGCCGCGGGAGATGCGGACGCACGTCCGGGGCTGGGTGCGCGCCCTCGTGACGATCGGCATCGTTGTCGGGCTCGGCCTCCCGTGGCTGATGTCGCCCAGCCAGAACAACCTCGCCGCGGTTGTGATGATCGACGCGATGATCGGGATGTCCCTGCTGGTGCTCACCGGCTGGGCCGGACAGATCTCGCTCGGACAGTTCGCCTTCGCCGCCATCGGCGGGTACGCGGCCGCCGTGTCCGGGCTCCCGATGCCGCTGGCCCTGGTCATCGGCGGACTCGCGGGAGCCGTGGTCGCGGTCGCCGTCGGCATCCCGGCGCTCAAGCTCCCCGGTCCGTACCTCGCGGTGGCCACGCTCGCGGTGGCCGTGTCCACCACGACGATCCTGCTGGACCCCCAGCACCTGGGGGGCCCTCTGCCGGACCGACTCGCGCGTCCGGCGATGCTCGTGGACCAGCGCGCCTTCTACTACCTGACCCTCGTCCTGCTCGTGGGTGTCGTGGCCGCCGTGGCCGGACTGCGGCGCAGCGCCCCCGGACGCGCGCTCATCGCCTCCCGCGACAACGAGACCGCCGCCCAGAGCTTCGGCGTCGCCGTGACGCGCGCTCGGCTGTGGGCCTTCGGCATCTCGGGGTTCATCGCCGCGTTCGCCGGGGCCCTTTTCGCGTTCCACCAGAACGGGGTTAACGCCGCGTCATACGGGCCCGAGCAGAGCGTCGGCGTGTTCCTGATGACCGTGATCGGGGGCCTCGGCTCCCTGTCCGGACCGCTCCTCGGCGCGGCATTCCTCGGACTGGTGAGGCTCGCGTCGGGGAGTCCGCTCGTGCAGTTCCTGGCCACCGGCGGCGGTGCGGTCGTGCTGCTGCTCGTGGTTCCCGGGGGCCTGGCGCAGCTCGTGACCGACGTCCGCGACTCGCTGCTGCGCACTACGGCCCGCCGCAACCGCATCGAGGTCCCGGGCCTGTTCGGCGTCGGACGCACGGCTCTGTCCTCCCGGGCCCCCGTCGCCCCGCGCACGGGGGCGTTCGTGCCGGCGAGATACGCGGTGCCGGACCAGTGGTCGGTCCCCTCGGAGACCGAGGACGCAGCAGCCGGTGGTGACTCCCGATGAACGCGCCGGAGCCTCCGGTCGCATCGGACATCGCCTCCCGGCGTGAGCTGGTTCCGTCCGAGCGCGAGTCGCAGGCGGGGGAGCGCGTCGCTGAGCCGGTCGCGGTTACGACGTCCACCGAGGCTTCGTCCGAGCCGTGGACCGCGCGGCTGCGGTCGTTTCTCGCCGACCTCGACCCCCGGCGGGTCGCGGGCGGCGCCCCGATGCTGCCGCTCGCCGTCCTCGCTCTGTCCGCGCTGATCCAGTACTGGGACGACTACGCGCTCGGCATCCTGCTGCCGGAGATGTCCACCGAATTCGGCTTCGACCTCGGGTTCCTGATCACGCTGCAGGGGGTCCTGCGGTTTGTGTCCCTGACGCTGGCGCCGGTGATGGGTTACCTCGCAGACCGCGTCCGCCGCGTGTGGATGCTGCGGGCCGGTGCGCTTCTGTCCAACGCCTCGTCCGTCGTGACTGGGCTTGCTCCCGGCGTGCCTCTGATCGTCGCCGGACGCATCGGCACCGGCGTGGGGGCTTCGGTGATGGAGCCGGCGATGTTCCCGCTCATGACGGACATGTACCCGTCCGGCACCCGCGCGCGCGTGTTCGCCTTCTGGGGCATCTCCGGACAGATCGGCATCGTGGCCGGACCGATCATCGCCGGCAACCTCGCGGTGATGTTCGGCTGGCGCGTGGCCATCGTCAGCCTCGGTGTGCTGGCAACCCTGGTGTCGCTGGGGACCTTCCTGCTGAAGGAGCCGAAGCGGGGAGCGCAGGAAGCAAAGGAGTCGGGCGCCGATCAGAGTGCTGTTCCCGAGCCCCCGCCGGTCGGATGGTCGGAGGCCTGGCGGGCCGCGCGCAGCATCCGCACCGTCCGGCGGCTGTGGTACGCGACGCCGTTTCTGGAGGCCGGCGGGACCGCCTTTCTTTTCATCATGAGCCTGTACTACGCGGAGGTCTTCGGGCTCGACCCCCGCGCCCGCGGCTACATCGTCGCCATCAGCGGGGTGGTGGGGATGGTTGCGATCGCGCTGTCCGGTCCGATCGGCGACCGCATGATCGCCCACCGTCCCGGACGCGTCATGACGGTGATGTCGGCGGGTCTCGTCCTGCAGTGCGTCGTCATCGCCGTGCTTGCCGTGTCGCCGCACCCGGCGGTGTCGGTCGCGGTGTCGCTTCCGCTGACCTTTGTCAGCGCTCTGTTCGTCCCGGCTCTCTACGCGCTCATCTCGCTCACGGTCCCCGCGCGAATCCGGGGGCTCGGCCTCCAGACCATCGCGCCGTGGCGCTTGGGCGGGATCGTGATCCTCCTGGTGATCGGGGGCCTCGGGACGGATCTTCGGACGAGCCTTCTCGCCCTCATCCCTCTGTTCCTCATCGGGGCGGTCGTCCTGGGGACGGCCTCCCACGGCGTGGACACGGACATCCGCTCGGCCCGCGCCGCCACGCTCGCAGGGGCCGAGGCGGCTTTGTCCGGGGGCGCTCTTCTGGTCTGCCGGGATCTGGACGTCCACCACGGCGGGGCCCAGGTCCTGTTCGGGATGGACTTCGACGTCCGCGAGGGCGAGGTCGTCGCCGTCCTGGGGACCAACGGCGCGGGCAAGTCCACGCTGCTGCGCGCGATCTCCGGCATTCATCCGGTGTCCGCCGGCGCGATCTTCTTCGACGGCCTGGACGTCACGCACCTGCCGCCGCACGTCGGGGCGTCCAGGGGAATCGTGATGATGCCCGGGGGCCGGGCGGTGTTCCCGGGCCTGACGGTGGCGGACAACCTGCGCACCGCGGCATGGCTGCACCGCACGGACGACAGGTTCGTGGCCGATGCGACGGAGCGCGTGCTCGACTTTTTCCCGCGCCTGCGGGAGCGGCTGGGGGAGTCGGCCGGGAGCCTGTCCGGGGGAGAGCAGCAGATGCTCGCGCTGGGCCAGGCGTTCTGCATGAAGCCGCGCCTGCTGCTCATCGACGAGCTGTCGCTCGGACTCGCCCCCGCGATCATCGCGCAGCTGCTGGAGATCCTGCGGGCGATCCACGCGGGGGGGACGACGATCGTGATCGTCGAGCAGTCGGTTGCGGTGGCGAGACAGATCGCGGACCGTGCCGTGTTCATGGAGAAAGGACGAGCCCGCTTTGACGGCCCGACGTCGGACCTGCTGCACCGCTCGGACATCCTGCGCTCGGTGTTTTTGGGGGCCGCGGTGACGGCGGCCCCGTCCAGGTCCGGTCGTTCGGGGGCCGGCCGCTCGGGGGTCGCGTCGTCGCGCGGGGTACGTACGTCGCCGGACCCCGAGCCGCCGGACGCGGAGTCGCGGTCTTTCGCGGCCCCCGATCACGTTCTGTCGGCGGAGGACCTTCGCGTCTCCTTCGGGGGCGTGGCCGCGCTCGGGGGCGTGAGCATCGGGGTGGCGCGCGAGGAGATCGTCGGAATCATCGGCCCGAACGGTGCGGGCAAGACGACGTTGTTCGACGTCCTGACGGGGTTCGTCCTGCCCGACTCCGGACGCGTCGTCCTCGACTCCCACGACGTCACCGCCCTGCCCCCGGACGCCCGCGCGCGCCTGGGCCTTGGACGCTCGTTTCAGAACCCGCGCCTGTTCCCGACCCTGACCGTCCGGGAGAACCTGGCCATGTCCCTTCAGCGCCACACCCCCGGACCCAATCCTGTCGCCGCAGCCGCGTGGTTGCGGACGTCCCGCCGTTCCGAGCGCACGACCGCCCGCCGGGTCGAGGAGCTGCTGGGGGCGTTCGGACTGCGGCCGTTCGCGGACCTGTTCGCGTCCGAGCTTTCGATCGGAACGCGGCGGACGGTGGAGCTCGCGTGCCAGGCGGGGGCCGAGCCATCGGTGCTGCTGCTGGACGAGCCTTCGTCCGGACTCGCCCAGGCCGAAACCGCCGAGCTCGGACCGGTGCTGCGCCGGCTGGTCCGGGAGACCGGCTGCGGACTGGTGGTCGTCGAGCACGATGTCCCGCTGGTGTCGTCGGTGGCAGACCGCCTGGTGGCGATGGAGCTGGGACAGGTCGTCGCGCAAGGGGAGCCGGACGACGTCCTGTCGCACCCGGAGGTCGTGCGTTCCTACCTGGCAGCGTCGGGGGCCGGCCCCGGCACGTAGGTCGCCGGGCAAGATGGAGCCCACGCCCTGCCCTGCGCGGGGGAAGATGGGGCCCCGCAGCAACGAGGAAAGGGATCCTAGTGGCAGTCAGGAAAACGGCGGCGCGCACGAAGACCGACCGTCGCGCGTTTCGCGACTCCTTCGAGTCGATGCTTGCGAACATCGAGCTGGTCATCAAGGGCAAGACGGACGTCATCCGCTCGTCGCTCATCGCGATGCTCGCCGACGGCCACCTTCTGTTTGAGGACGTCCCCGGCACCGGCAAGACGATGCTCGCGCGCGCCATCGCCCAGACGATCAACGCCAGCGTGTCCCGCATCCAGTGCACGCCGGACCTCCTGCCGTCCGACGTCACCGGCTCCCCGGTGCTGGAGCGCAAGTCCGGCGACTTCGTCTTCCGCAAGGGCGCGATCTTCGGCAACGTCGTCCTGGCTGACGAGATCAACCGCGCCAGCCCCAAGACGCAGTCGGCGTTCCTGGAGGCGATGCAGGAGCGCAACATCACGATGGACGGGGTCACGTACCCGCTGCCCCGTCCGTTCTTCGTCCTGGCTACCCAGAACCCCATCGAGCTGTCGGGGACGTTCCCTCTGCCGGAGGCCCAGCTGGACAGGTTCCTGTTCAAGCTGTCGATCGGCTACCTCGCTCGGGAGGCCGAGTCGGAGGTCCTCGCGGGGGACCTGCGTCAGGAGCGCATCGACACGCTATCGCCGGTGATTGGTCCGGACGAGGTCCTGGCCCTCATCGACTGGGCCGCCGGCGTGACGGTGTCGGAGGCCGTCCGGCTGTACATCGTGGACCTCACCCACGCCACGCGCGACGACCCCGCTCTGCAGATCGGGGCGTCCACCCGCGCGTCGCTCGCTCTGATGCGGGCGTCGCGCGTGCTGGCGGCGTCGCAAGGAAGAGAGGACGTGATCCCGGACGACGTCCGCGCCCTCGTAGGCCCCGTGATGGAGCACCGGCTGATCCTGTCCCCGGACGCGATGCTGCGCGAGGAGACGGTGCAGGCCGTGATCGAGCGGGTGCTGAGAAGGGTTAAGGTCCCGATGGGGGTGGGCGGGTAAGCCCACCAGGGCGCGGGGGGCAGCATGGAGAAGAAGGCGGTCAATCCCTGGACCTGGCAGGACAACTACGGCTTCTCGCAGGCGATCGACGTCCAGGGCTCGGCCCGGACGGTGTTCTGTTCCGGTCAGACGCCGCTTGACGCCGATGGCAATCCGCAGCACGCGGGAGACATGGGGGCCCAGGCGATGCTCGCGCTGGACAACCTGGAGACGGTCCTGTCGCAGGCCGGACTGAAGCTCAGCGACGTCGTCCGCCTGAACTACTTCGTCACGGACATCCCGGCGTTCATGGCGTCCGCCGAGGTCTGGGGGCCGCGTCTGCAGGAGGCCGGCTGCAAGCCCGCCTCGACGCTGTTGCACGTGTCGGGCCTGTTCCACCCGGACGTGATGATCGAGATCGAGGCAACCGCGGCCGTATAGCGGACGGGTTCTCCCGCCTCGGCGGGATGTTGGGGCTCCCACCCGGGGGCCGGGCGTTGGGGCTCCCGCCCGGGGGCCGGGCACTCGCCGGATTGCTCACCGCTATCCACGAGGTCTCTTCGACCGGCGCGTGGAAGGGTGACGGCGCAGGCGACCTGAGCGCATGGATGGCGGCGCGGTTTCAGATGTCGTGCCGGACGGCGCGTGAAGTCGTCTCCATGGCGATGACCACGTCCGAGCGCCCGCCATTGCAGGAGGCCATGGCCACGGGCGACGTGTCGGTAGATCAGGTCAAGGCCGTAACCGCCCTGACCGAGCCCGGTGCGAACGAGGCCGGCGCATGGGTGGATGCGCTCCGCTTCTGGTCCTACGACGAATTGGAACGCGAAGCCCGCAAGGCAACCGCGCGGAAGCTGGAACGCACCGACGGCGGACGCTACCTCCGCCTGGACATCACCCGCGACGAACGCTTTATGCGCATCCGAGGACAGCTCCACCCCGAAGAGGGGGCGCTGGTGCAGAAGGCGTTGGACCGGCGCATCCCCGCCAACGCCAGCCTCCGCGACTTCGACCGCGCCTACGCGGACGCGATCGTGGATCTTGCCGGCACCGCGGTGGCGAGCGACGACGATCCGGACAGAGCCACGGTGGTGGTTCACGTGGACAAAGAGTCGCTGCGCCGCATCGAGCACAGCAACGGGACGTCCGCTGACGGCGCCCGTCCGCACGAACCGGCCCCCGCCGCACCGGCTCCGGCCGAACCCGTCGAGCTCGATACGGGAGCCTTCGTTCCTCCCAAAGTCGCGGAGCGGCTGTCGTGTGACTGCCGAGTCGAGTTCTTGACGACGAGCGCCTCCGGCAACGCTGTTGCTGTCGCCCGGGCCAGACGCATGGTCCCGCCGTGGATGTTCCGCGCGCTGCGCCGGCGGGACCGCACCTGCGTGTTCCCAGGCTGCGACCGCGCGCGCCGGGTGCAGGGCCACCACATCGCTCACTGGAGCGTCGGGGGCCCGACCGAGCTCGAGAACCTGGTCCTGCTGTGCTGGACGCACCACCTGCTCGTCCACGAGGGGGGCTGGAGCCTGCGCGGCAAGGCCGGACCGTCCATCCACTTCGTGAGGCCGGACGGCTCGGTGCTGAAGCGAAGAAGCTCGCCACCGACCCGAGCCCCCACGCCGCCGCCGGCCGGAGATCCGACCCCCGTTTCGGCTCCCGCGCAGGTGCCGGCGCAGATCGACACGTCCTGAGCATCAGGGCCCGGCCCCCACGCGCATCACTCCCAGCGGCCCCGACCCTAGGGACGGCGCCCTAGGCTGAACCGTGATCTCAGCCGCAGGCGCTCGCTCCGGCCTCGGCCCCCGCGGGTTCCTTGCGTGGGCCGAGCGCAGGCTCGGCCTCACCTCCAGCGGGGTGATCCTCGTGGCCCTGAGCCTCGTCGGTCTTCTGGCCGCCCGGCTCATTGGGAGCCGTCCGATGTACTTCCTGGTCTACGGCGCGCTTTCGCTGCTGGCCGCGGCCTGGCTGTCCGGGCGGCGCGGACTCGGCGCCGCCGCGGAGCGCTCGGAGCTCCCGCTGCGGATCCGCGAGGGGCAGTCCGCCGGCGTCCAGGTGACTCTCACGGCCAAGCGGCGGCTCAGCACCGTGGTGCTCGAGGAGAGCCTGCCCCCACTGCTCGGCCCCCCTGTGCGCGTGCCGGTCCCGGTCCTGGGGTCCGGGCAGAGCCTGGAGTACCCGTACGCGGTGTCGCCCCGGCTTCGGGGCGTCTACGACATCGGACCTCTCGACGCCATCTGGAGCGACCCCTTCGGACTCACCCGCCGCCGCATGCGGCTGATCGAGCCGGTGAGGGTGATCGTCCATCCGTCGGTTGAGTCCGTGCACGACAGGGTGCTGTCCCGCGAGTGGGAGGACCCGCCGATTCGTCCGCCGGTGTCCAAGCCGTGGCCGTCCGGGTTCGAGTTCTACGGCATGCGCGACTACGTTGCCGGGGACGACCCCCGCCGCATCGTCTGGCGCGCCGTCGCTCGCACCGGTCGCTACCTCGTCCGGGAGGCTGAGCAGGGAATCACCGATCGCGTGACCCTGATCGTGGACACCGACGCCGCCCGCCACTCTCCCGGGGAGCCCAGCGAGACGCTGGAGGCCGCGGTCCGCGCGGGGGCCGCGCTGGGGGCCAGGCACCTCAAGGACGGTTTCGCCGTCACCGTCGAGACCGGCGATGGACGCACCGCCGACTCCTTGCGCGGGACCAGCCGCCGAATCCCGTTTTTGGACGAGATGGCGCGCATCCAGCGCGGACGCACCCCTCTGGCGGAGGCCCTCACGCGCCTGCTGGCCAACCCGCGCCGGGACACGCACCACATGGTCGTCACCCCGCACCTGGACCCCCAGTCGGGCGTCATCCTCCAGGCGCTACTCGGACGCGGGGGTTCCGTCCTTCTCGTGCACGTGATCCACGAGGACTCCGACCCCGACTCGGCCCTGCGCGCCGCGGCGCTCGGCTGCGAGGTCGTGGAACTGCGTCCGTCGGACCCGCTGGAGGCCGTCTTCCGCCGGAGCGTGGGAGCGGGGCTGAGGCGATGACCACCGATGTCGTGGAGCGCCCCAACGCGGGAGCGGGGCTGCGGCCGATGAGCACCGACGTCGTGGAGCGCCCCAGCGCGGGAGCGGGGCTGCGCCGATGAGCGTTCAGGCCCCCGACCGGCCGGCGCTTGTGGACCCGCCGGTCCCCCAGCCGCCGCCGAGTGACCCCTCGTCGGCCCCCACGGTTACGGCGGCCGCCACGTTCCTGTCCGTCGCGGCGGCGGCTTGGATGGCTTCCGGGATGTTCCGCGGCGCCCTTCCGCGGATGGTGGTCGTCGTCGCGTCCGCTCTCGGCGTCGGGCTCGTAGCCACGTCGCTGCGGACGAAGCGGCCCGCGATCGTCCAGGGGCTCGTCCTGCCGGCGTCCGTCGCGCTGGGTGCGGCGCTTGCGCTGCCTGCCGCCCGGGGCGCGGGACTTGTGCAGCTCGTCCGCGATGCTCTTTCGGCCGGGGGCTTGGCTCAGCCCCCGGTTCCGTTCGACGCCGGGTGGCGCGTCATCGCGGTGGTCGTGTTCGCGGTGCTGGGGGCCGCGGCTGCCGGACTGGCGGTGGCCCTGGACCGTCCGAAGCTCGGCCTCGCCCTGCCGATTCCGGTTCTGATGGGAGCCGCGCTCGTCCATCCGTCGAAGGGAGAGCTGCTGTCGGCGGCCGTGGCGACAGCGCTCGTGCTCGGCTCACTGGCCGTCTCCTTTGGAAGCGACCTCGCGCGTGACGGGGCGTCGTCGGGAGCGTTCGAGGCGCGCCGGCTCGCGCGCGGCGCGGTGATGCTCGCCGGACTGGTGGGACTGATAGTCGTTCTCGGAAAGGTCGGCTTTTTGTTCCCCGACCCGCAGCGCGACCGCGTCATCCCCCCGGCGAAGCCGCAGACGCAGCCGCCCTCGCGCGACCGGGTGCTGTTCACGGTCAAGGCGCCGATCCCCGGACCGTGGCGGCTCGGTGTCCTGGACGTCTATGACGGAACCGCCTGGCTGCTGCCGCCGCTGGACCCCGGACGCCTGCTCGACCTCGGCCCCCGAGGGCAGGTGCCGGACGCCGCGGCCATCGAGACGCAGGAGGCCTCGTTCGTCGTCTCCGATCTGGACGGGGGTGTCCTGCCCGGACTCGCACTGTCCACGCGCGTGGACGTCCGGGGGGCCCAGGTGCAGATCGACCCCCGGACGCAGGCCCTGCGGCTCAGCGAGACCCGCGTCGCGTCCGGACTGTCCTACACGATCACCGCGTCCGTCCCACCGACAGGGGAGCAGCTGACGAAGGCTGGAGGTCCCACGCAGGCACTGGCGGAGTTCCTCAAGGTCCCCGACGCGCCCAACGAAGTCGTGACGCTCCTGGCGGAGGCTCCGCAGAATCCGTGGGACAGGCTGCAGTTCGTCCGCGCGCGCTTTTACGAAAAGGTCGTCGCGGTCGGCGCCGGCGACCCGGTGGACGTCCCGCCGGCCCGTGTAGGACAGCTGCTGTCCGGGGACGAGGCGACGCCGTACGAGATCACGGCGGCCGAGTCGCTGCTGGCGAGGTGGGCGGGTGTCCCGGCGCGGATCGGCTACGGCTACTACAACGGCGACGTCCGGGGGCCGGGGGCCTACGAGGTCCATCCGAGGCACGGCGCGACGTGGCTCGAGGCCTACTTCGACGGGCTCGGCTGGGTGCCGATCGTCGGGACGCCGCCGCGCGCGCGATCGAGCCTGGACGACGAGCTGCGCAACGCCGATCCCAACATCCAGCCCACCGACGAGCTCGCGATGGTGGTGTACGTCCCGGTTCGCCAGGAGCAGCCGCCGCTGCTGTACGTGGTCGTCCGGCAGGCTGTGCTGGTCGCGCTGCCGGCCGGAGCCGCGCTGGCGGTGATCTGGGTCCTGGCCGTCCCCGCCGTAGCCAAGGCCGGACGCCGGTGGCGCCGGCGGAGGTGGGCGTCCGGCAGGCGACGCGCGGGGGCCGGCGGCGCGGGGGCCGGGCCGGGGCACGCCGACCGCGTGCGTGAGCGTGCCGCCGCCGCTTACGCCGAGTACCGCGACGCATGCGCGGACCTCAACGTCGGCAACGCGTCCGCCACGCCCCTTGAGTTCTTGAAGTCCACCGACCCGGACCCCGAGCACACGGAACTCGCGTGGCTCGTGACCCGCGTGCTGTGGGCCGACCTGACGCGCGACCTCCGCGAGTCCGACGCGGAGGCGGCCGAGGCGATGGCCCGGTCGATGACGTCCAGGCTTCGGCGGGCGCAGCCGGCGACGACCAGGCTGCTCGGCGTGGCCTCCCGGACCTCGCTGCGGGAGCCGTACACCAGGGATGTCCCGAACCTGTGGCCGTCGGTGCGACGACGTCCGGCCGCCGCGGCGCTCAGAGCCCTTCGCCGGCTCCCGCGTGCGCTCGCGCGTCCATTGCGAAGGCTCATCCCGATCGGGACGGTGCTGGCGGTGCTCGTGTCCGGGTGTGCGTCGGGGTCGCAGGCGCAGCCCGCAGGACGCCTGCCCGAGCGGGTTGCCCCTTCGGTCATCAGCGGATTCGAGTTCAGGCGCGAGCCGGGGGCCGAGACCGCCTACGACCGTGCCGGAAAGCGGGGGCTGGTCTCCGACGGGCAGGTCTTCACCATCCGCCGCGGCGACGTCATCGAGGGCTCGCTTCAGGTGGCGTCGTTCACGTCCGACGCGCTGTCCAACTCCGACGAGCTGAGGCGCGGCGTGCTGGAGTCGATCGCCACCGGCGAGTTCGATGCCACTCGCATCGGAGTGGAGCGCGTCCACGTGCTGCGCCTCCCAGAGCAGCGCATCATTGTGTGGTTCGCCCCATCGGGAGGCTATTTCCAGCTTATGGTCGCAAGGACTGACTTCACGGAGGCCGAGGCTGTGTTCGCCGACGTCCTGCGGTTCCGCCGCGGCGAGACCCGGCGCCCACCACAGGTGCGCCCCTACGACCCACGTCGGGGGCCGGTGACGTGACCCCCGCGCGCACTCGCCTCCTAGCCCTCGCAGCCGCTGGCGCGTTGCTCGCGTCGGGCTGCGCCAAGTCTGACTTCCGCGTCGGCACCCGCGAGTTCGCGCAGGACATCATCCTCGGCGACCAGTCCAAGTCCCCGGCCCCCGCACCCGTGCCAGGTTCGAACCCCGTGCCGGTCGGGTTCCCGAGCTTTCTGCAACCCGTCCCGCCGCGGGTGCTGACGCCGGGAGCGCTGCCGGTCGCAACCCGGCCCCCCAAGCTGCGGGGGCCGTGTCCCGCGGCCGACCCCAACGACGCCGCTCTGCTGGCGGCGGGCAACCGGTCGCCTCTGCCCCCGAAGGCCGGGTCTTACACCTTCCGCAACGCACCGGGCGGCTTCACGCAGACCGGCGCCGCGCGCACGGCCCTGCCGGAGCTGTCGAGACGGACCGTGAGCGACATCAGGCAAGGCGGACAGAGCTTCGAGTACGACGTGGCCGAGACGCTCGGCGACGCGACGACGACCAACCGGTTCGAGGTCCGCAACGACGGGCCCACGCCTGAGCGGGGGCTGTACCTCGTCAGGACGACCAGCGGCCGCGACGTCTTTCAGCCCCGGCCGCGGATCCTGATCATGCCCTTCCCTCCGCCGGAGTTCGGGACGAATCTCGAGGACGAGGCCGCCCAAACCGCAGGGCCGACATTCCGTTCGGCCGGAACCGATCCCGAGCACCAGGTAACGATGGCGCTGGAGGGACGCTTGAACCCGGAAAAGGACCGCGTGGACGCCTGCGGCGAGTGGGTCGACGCGATCAACGTCGTGATCACGTCCGGACGAATCGTCGCCCCCGGCAAGGACGTCACCTTCAAGGGACGCTACGGCGTAGCCACGCAGTACGGGGGCCTGATCGTCCGGGACGAGATCGAGCAGTCGGGGACCGAGGGCCTGACCCCGGTGTCCCGCAAGAACACGGCGACGATTGCGGAGGTCCCGCGGGAGCCGGCGGGGGACTGACGGGGGCCGGGACATGCGCGCCGCTGCCGAGGTGCCGTCAGGACTATCCGGCATGCGCACCCGTGTCGCTTCCGAGGCCCGGGCAAGGAGATCCCGCAGGCGCACGGCGGTGGAGGAGTGACGGAGCGGGCGACGAGCGACGAGCGACGAGTCGTCCTCGAGGGTGTCGCATCGCGCGTGCTGGAGCTGCCTGCCGATCGAGTAGGGCGGGTGGGAATCGACGGCGTCGATGGGGCCGGCAAGACCAGCATGGCCGATGAACTGGCGGAGGTCCTGGCCCCCAGTGGGCGCCCGGTCATCCGCGCCTCCGTCGACGGGTTTCACAACCCGCGCGCGGTCCGGTACCGGCTGGGGGCCGATTCCCCGGAAGGCTTCTACCGTGACTCCTACGACTACGACACGCTCACGCGCGTCCTGCTCGACCCCCTGAGCCCCGGCGGCTCCGGACGCTTTCGCCGGGCGGTCTTCGATGTCGACACCGACACGCAAGTCGACGCCGGAGAGGAGCAGGCTCCCCCTAACGCGATCCTGCTGTTTGACGGGATCTTCCTGCACCGTCCGGAGCTGCGCGACTACTGGGACCTGTCGGTTTTCCTGCGTGTGGACTGGCTGCGCAACCACCACCTGCGCCACGTGCCGGCGGATGACCCGATGCGCACCCGGCAGAACCGCTACCTCGAGGGCCAAAACATCTACCTGCGCGCGTGCCGTCCGTGGGAGCTCGCGTCGATCGTGATCGACAACCACGACCTCGGCTCCCCGTTCGTCGTCCGCGACTGAGGCCGCCCGGGGGCGGACGGGTCCCGAGACCCAGAAGCCTCAGCCCCCCCGGACGAACAGCTCCCGCGGCTGGACCTGTCCCCAGGCCACGTCTGTGAACTGTCCCGCGGCGGCCCCCAGGCGGTCCTTCACGAGCAGCTGCGTCTCGTCGAACCACAGCGGGATCGCGGGCATGTCCGAACACACGACCTGCTCGGCCCCCACGTAGGCGCGACGGCGGTCGTCGGTCTGGACCGACTCGCGCGCGTCATCCAGGGACCGGGAGAAGACACGCGAGCTGAACCGGGACAGGTTGTCGCGTCCGATCCGGTCCGGGTGGAACAGAGGGAACAGCATCGCGTCCGCCGACGGCACCTCCGGCGCCCAACCGAACCTGAACGCGCCCTCGAAGCCGGGCGGACGGCGTCCGGTCTCCAGGAACTGCTCGTAGGGCATTGCCTCCAGCTGCACCTGGAGGCCGAGGTTGTTCGTCCACATCTGTGCAACCGACTCCATTGCGGCCCGGTTGCCGAGCTCGTCGTTGAAGTGCAGCTTGATCGGGACGGCGGTGTCCGCTCCCGAGCTGTCGAGGGCCGACTTCGCCGCAGCGGGATCGGCTGCGTGCGGCGCCACTTGGCCGCAGCCGTTGTGCGTTCCGCCGTTCACCGCCGAAAGATAGCCCCGCGCCGGCCGGCGCAGGCCGTTGGTCATGGCCGACAGCGACCCCCGCTCCACCGCCATCGAGAGCGCATGACGGAAGTCTCGGGAGTCGAAGGGCGGACGATCCACCGGCAGCCCGATCATCTCCAGCCGAGGGGACCGCCCCAGCGCCACCTGGACCCCCGGCGAGGGGCCCCGGCCCGGCGCCGGCGACGTTGCCACGTCGACCGATCCGATGGCGGCGGCCTCCGCGGCGGCGTCCGGGAACGGGCGGAGCTCGATGGAGTCCAGATAGCCGCGGCCCCCGGCGGTGTAAGCCTCGTTGCGTCCGTAGTAGCGGTCGAATCTGCGAAGCCGGACGGACGTCCCGGGGGCCCAGTCCGCCTCCACCACGTAGGGCCCGGTGCACACCGGCCGCTGCGCGAAGGCGGCGGCGTCGCGCTCGACCTCTTCGCGTGGGACGGGAGCCGTTGCCGGGTGGGTCAGGACCCGGACGAAGTCGGCCAGCGGCCGGTCCAGGCTGATCTCGACGCCGTAGGTCTCAGTCGCGCGAAGTCCCACCAGACGCGACTCAAACCGCTCGTCGTCGGTTTCCCCGTGGGTCTGCGCGTAGCCGACCACCGGCTCCATCAGGGGGGCCGAGCGGCTGGCGAACTGGTCGTCGGCCAGGCGCGACAGCGTGTAGACCACGTCGTCGGCGGTGAGCTCGCGACCGTTGTGAAACCGCACTCCGCGCCGGAGCTTCAGTGTGAGGCGGCGGCCACGTCCGGAGATGGTCCACGACTGCGCGATAGCCGGACGAAGCTCACCGGTGGCGGGATCAGAGTCCACGAGGGTGTCGCAGACGGCGTCGGCGACAAGGCGTCCGGACGGCTCCCACGCCGCGGTCGGGTCGATCCCGTCCGGCTCACCGAAAGCGATGACCGCGCTGCCCCCGCGGCGGACGTCCGGGCCGGGTGTGCGCAGTCGCTCGCGCGAGTCTGCTCCGGGATCCGGGATGCAGGAGGCGGCGACAAGAGCAAGGACAATCAGGACGGCGCGCATGAGCAAACTTACCGACGCCGGCGGGCTGCCGGTGCGGCGGCGGGGCGG
>DATLNZ010000139.1 GCA_035536535.1 Actinomycetota bacterium
CCTGGGCACCCGGGTTCTCCCGTACCAGCTTCGCGTCCAGGAACACACGGACTTCGCCGGACTCCGCGACCTCGTCGCCGGGCTCCGGAGCGGGGACGAACCGGGGCCTGAGCTCCCCGCCGACAAGCCGGATCCGGACCCCCACGTGCCCCGGGTCGTAGTTCGCCTGCTGGATCGACCGGCCGATCAGGTCAAACGCCTCCTCGGACACCGTCACTCCTCCGGCGCCCGCACCCGCCTCGCCCGTCACGATCCCGTGGACCCGAACCCGGAGTCGCCGCGGCCGGATTCCGGCAGCTCGTCGGCTTCGACCACCTCCGGCCGCACGACGGGGACGACCAGCAGCTGGGCGATCCGGTCGCCCCGCCGGATCTGGATGGTGCGGCCCGGGTCGAGGTTGACCAGCACGACCTTGACCTCGCCGCGGTAGCCCGAATCCACGACTCCTGGGGCGTTCACGACCGACAGCCCCTCCGCGGCGGCGCGTCCCGAACGCGGCGCCACCAGGCCGCAGCATCCAACGGGGATGGCCACGGCTATGCCCGTCGCGACCACAGCCCGGTGTCCGGGGGCCAGGGTCACGGCCTCCGCCGCGTGGAGGTCGAGTCCCGCGTCGGCGTCGTGCTGGTATGCGGGGAGTGGGAGAGCGGGGTCCAGCCGCTTGACACGCAGCAGTCGGTCGGGCCTCGTAGTCGACGACACGGTGGCGAAGTATACGGACGCCGGACTCCCGCCAGCCCTCGACCGGCAAGCCGCGTTGCCTACACTTGCCGCAGACGACAGGGGGTACTCGTGGCGTTTTGTGCGTGGTGCGGAGGAGGGGTGAACGACGACGCCTCCTCGTGCCCCCGATGCGGGCACCCTCGCAGCTCCACGCCTCGCGACGGCACACCCGAGCGGACGCCCCCTGAGCCGGCGGAGTCCAGTCCGGACGACATCGCCCCCCCGGAGCCGACGGAGTCGCGTCCGGACGACATCGCGCCCCCGGCACCCACCCGCGAGTGGGAATCTCCGGAACCCGCTCAGCCCTACGTCGCCCCCGTGCCGGAAAGGATTGCCGTCGCCGCGCCTGCAGCCAGACGAACCGATTCTCTGGCGGTCACCGCCCTGTTGCTGAGCGGGCTGGGCCTTCTCACATGCGGACTCACGAGCTTCCTCGGGATCGTGTTCGGCAACCAGGCGCTGGACCGGGCCCAGACGGACCCGGCCGCCCAGGGGGAGGGCGTCGCCCGCGCGGCTATCGCGCTGGGGTTCGTCAGCCTCGCCGCCATCGCCGTTCCTCTCGTCGTGTGGGTCCTGATGCGCACGCTGACCCTCGTCTGACCAAGGAGAAGCCATGTACTGCACCAAGTGCGGGACCCGCAACGAGGACAATGCCCGCTATTGCGTCAGCTGCGGCAACTCACTGGCCGCAGACGCACAGTCACCCCCGGCCGCCGGAGGGTCTGGCACCGACGCCTTCGCGTGGGCTGACCCGTCCGGGCCGGTTCCGAACTACCTGCCGCACGCGATCCTGTCCACGCTGCTGTGCTGCATGCCCTTCGGGATCGTCAGCATCGTCTTCGCGGCACAGGTGAACTCCAAGGTCGCCGCGGGTGACCAGCAGGGGGCGCGGGAGTCCTCGGCGAACGCCAAAAAGTGGGCGATCATCTCGGCGGTGCTGGGTATCCTCCCGTGGGGGTTCTTCCTGCTGATGTTCATGGGCGGCATGGCAACGTCATCATTCGGACCGTGAAGACCCGGCGCCCGGTGTGCGCCTGCGCCAGCTGCGCGACACTCCCGGCTCCCACGCCTCGGAGTTTCAGCGCGGGGAGCCTCCGTGCCCTCTCCTCCGTCCGGCCCCCGTGGCTCTGGGCTGGCCTGCCGCTACTGCCGCTCGGGTGCGCGGTGCTGTTCGTGTTCGACCCGGCGCGGTCGGCGTTGTTCCCGCCGTGCCCGTTTAAGCTCGCCACCGGACTCGACTGCCCCGGGTGCGGGACCCTGCGCGGGCTGCACGAGATGCTGAGGGGCAACCCCGCCACGGCCTTCGGCCTGAACCCCGTGTCGATGGCCGTGCTGCTGTTGGCCGCGGGCTTTGTCGTCTGGAGCGCGTCCCGGATCGTGCGCGGCCGGCCCCGGCTCCGTGTGTCCCCCCCGGCCTGGGCCCCCTGGGCGGCAGGCGCATTGATCGTCGCCTACGGCGTCGCCCGCAACCTGCCCTTCGCCCCCCTGTCCTGGATGGCCTCCGGCTGACGCCGGTCCGGTCTACAGAGCGGGTGGCGCTGCGGGTCCCTGCAGGAACGCGTTCGGAGGCGTCCCCTCCTTGAGCGTCCTGAGGTTCACGTACGTCACCGCGGCGAGAGCGGCGAAAAAGGGCGTGGTGATGATGGATGAGACGGAGCCGGAGACGATGTTCCGGACCGTGCCGAACGGGACCAGCAGACCCACCAGTGCGCCCACGATGAACCCGATCACGGACGCCGCGAGCATGCCTATGAAAAACGTCGCGAGCACCGTCCACCAGTGCCCCTGGACCAGCGACATGGACCGCTGGAGAGCCGCCCATCCCATCACACCCTCCATGAGAAGGACCGGGACGGCCACCGACCACGAGACGGCCAGAAAGACGCCCGGGATGATGCAGGCCAAAAAGCCCAGGATCAGAAGCACGGCCTGGATGATCGCCAGCACCACCAGGGGGCCGAGCCTGTCGAGCGCGAACTGCAGCGACCTGCCCGAGTCGGGCGTCTCGCCGAGGTAGGCCTCGGTGGAGGCGCGCATCGCTGCGCCGGTGGCCAGTTGCTGGGCCACCAGGCCGAGCAGCCCGAGCACGACTGCCGCCCCCAAGCCGGCCACGACCGCGCTCGGACGAATCTGCGGAGGCTGCTGCGAGCCGAAGTCGAAGGCACCGCGCTGGCCGGAGAACAGCCCGGCCGCCAGCAGCCCGGACAGGATCTGAAGCGGAACAACCACGATTGCCACGAGCTTTATGAGGGTCACGAAGTGGGACCGGTAGACGCCGATGGCCCCTTCCAGAAGCTGCCCCACGGACACGTTTCCGCCGAGAGCAGGCGACCCGCCACCAGATCCGGCGGGCTCAACCGGTGACAGCCTCGCCGGATCCGAAGGCTCTTTGCGTGCCTCGTTGGACTGCCCGCACTTCGGGCACGAGTACGCGTAGTCGGACATCTCCGTCCCGCACTTCGAGCAGTACGCCATCCGGACTCCCCCCTCGCCGCCGGTCGCTGTGACTCTAGCTGCAGCCGGAGGTGCTGCCGCAGGACTCGCACGCGAAGCACGAGCCCGCGGGACGCATCCGGATGCCGCAGTTCACGCAAAACGGAGCATCCACCGCGGGCCGCGAAACCGTCTCGGCTGATGACAGGGGGGCCTCGGCCCCCGTTTCCTCCCCCACCTTCTCGATGGACGGGGCGGTGTTCATCCCGTTGACGACCTCGGCGCGCTCGGACACCGACCTGATGCCCAGCGACTCGCGCATCGGCTTCGGCAGGAACTCGATGGCCAGCTTGCGGAAGATAAAGTCCATCAGGGATGCGGCGAATCGGATATCGGGGTCGTCGGTGATGCCGCGCGGCTCGAACGTCATGTTCATGAACTTCTCGACGTACGCCTCCAGAGGCACCCCGTACTGAAGCCCCATGGAGATCGAGATCGCGAAGGCGTCCATCACTCCCGCCAGCGTCGAACCCTGCTTCGCGACCTTGATGAAAAGCTCCCCGGGCTGCTGGGTGTCCGGGTACAGACCCACGATCACGTAGCCGTCGCAGTCGGCGACGCGGAACGAGTAGGTCATCGCGGGACGCGCCTTTGGCAGCCGCCTGCGGACCGGCATCGGAACCGCCTCCACCGACACCAGGCTCTCGACGGTCTTGGCCTTTGCCGCGGAAAGCGGCTGGTCGGCCTTGCAGTTGTCGCGGTAGATGGCCAGAGCCTTGAGTCCGAGCCTCCAGCCTTCGGTGTAGACGCGCTCGACCTCCTCGACAGTCGCGTCCTCCGGCAGGTTCACCGTCTTGGAGATGCCGCCGCTTAGAAACGGCTGGACGCCGGCCATCATGCCGATGTGACCGGCGTAGGTGATCAGGTTGTCGGACGTGAACGAGCACGCGAAGACCGGATAGTGCTCGGTCTTCAGCGCGGGCGCGCCCACCACGGTGTTGTTCTGGTCGATGAACTCGACGATCGCCTCGATCTGCTCGGGGTTGTAGCCCAGGCGCCTGAGCGCCCGCGGGACCGTCTGGTTGACGATGGACATGGTCCCGCCGCCGACCATCTTCTTGACCTTCTTCAGGGCGAGGTCCGGCTCAACGCCTGTGGTGTCGCAGTCCATCATGAAGCCGATGGTCCCGGTGGGGGCCAGGACCGACACCTGTGAGTTCTCGACGCCGTGCTGCTCGGCCGCCGCCAGGCAGTCCGCCCACACGCGGTCGGCCCGGTCCACGACCTGAGCCAGCTCCGCGTCCCTGCTGATGGGCTCCCCGGCTCCCACGACCTCGTCGTGGAACATGCGCAGCCGCTTGTCCAGCCGCTCGTCGGAGGCCGGCGGCGCCGTCGCCAGCGCACGCGAGAAGGCGGCGTGCTTGGCGAGCACGCGCAACGTCGCGTCCCGGTTCTCGGGGTGCGCGTATCCCGGCAGGTCGTCGGTGCCCGGGAACGCGCCGACCGTGCGGGCGAACTGCGCCGACGCGTTGTAGGCCGTGGCCTGCATGAGGGATGTGATGGCGCCGGCCCAGGCGCGACCCTCCTCGGACTCATACGGGATCCCCAGCGCCATCAGCAGGGCGCCGAGGTTGGCGTAGCCGATCCCAAGCTGCCGGAACCCGCGGGCATTGCGCGCGATCGCCTCGGTCGGGTAGTCGGCGGCGACGCACAGGATCGCCTGGCCGAGCAGGACGACCTTCACCACGTGCTCAAAGGACTGCACGTCGAAAGTGCCGTCCTCCCGCAGGAACTTCAGCAGGTTGAGGGAGGCCAAGTTGCAGGGTGAGTTGTCGAGGTGGAGGTATTCACTACAGGGGTTGGAGGCCGTGATCGGGCCGGCCGCCGGCGCCGTGTGCCAGTCGTTGGTGGTCGTGTGGTACTGCATGCCCGGGTCGGCGCACTCCCACGCGGCCTGTGAGATCTGGCGCATGACCTCCCGCGCCTTCCAGGTCTTGATGACGTCGCTCGTCGTTACGGCCCGCAGGTGCCAGTCGGCGTCGGTAAGGCAGGCCTCCATGAAGTCGTCGGTCACCCGGACCGAGTTGTTGGCGTTCTGGTACTGGATCGAATATCCGTCCACGCCGGAGTCGACGGACATGTCGAAGCCCGCCTCCTTGAGAGCCTTGGCCTTGCGCTCCTCCACGGCCTTGCACCAGATGAAGCCGGGCGCCCCGTCGCGAAGCTCGATGACGTCGGGGTGGTCGACGTTCATCACGACCATCTTGGCCGCGCGCCTGGTGGCTCCCCCGGACTTGATCGTGCCGGCCGCCGCGTCGGCGCCGCGCATAAACGACACAGGCCCGGACGAGTAGCCGCCCACCGCCAGCTGCTCGTAGGACGACCGCAGGTTCGACACGTTGAGCCCGGACCCCGACCCGCCCTTGAAGATGAACATCTCGTCGCGGTACCACGCGGCGATCGAGTCCATCGAGTCGTCGACGTGCAGGATAAAGCAGGCCGACGCCTGCGCCGACCTGCCGGGAACCCCGATGTTGAACCAGACCGGCGAGTTGAACGAAGCCCTCTGGGTGACCAGAACGTGCTTGAGCTCGGAGGAAAAGGCCTCCCGATCGGCCTCGGTGGCGAACCTGCCCTGCTCGACTCCCCACGCCGCGATCGTGTCGACGACCCGGTCGACGATCTGGCGCAGCGACCATTCCCGCTGGGGGGTGTTCATCTGGCCGCGGAAGTACTTCTCCGCGACGATGTTGGTCGCATTCTGGGACCAGGACCTGGGGAACTCCACCTCGCGCTGCTCAAAGGACACGTGGCCGCCGCGGCCGACGATGGAGGCCGTCCGCATCTCCCACTCGATCTCGTCGTAGGGGTGGACGTCCGGGCGCGTGAACAGCCTTCCCACGTGCAGCCCGTCCGGACGGTCCAGCTCAGGCGAAAACAGCGCCTCGCCCCCGGACTTCCGGCTCCCGTTCGACTGCGTCGTCTGGCGCTTGGCCATGCTCACGTCCTCCCCGTCGTCTGCTTGCCGCGTCCCATCAGGACCGGCGGTCGGTTTGATCCGGCTCCCCCACCGCGGTGGCGGAGGCTATCCATCCCTGCTGACAGCCCTGGACCTCGGCCCCCGCGCCTTCGGGGGGCTTGACTTGTCCAGGTCGCGTATAACCCGCTCGAAATCCTCGACGTCCTGAAAACCGCTGTAGACCGAGGCGAACCGCACGTATGCCACCTGGTCCAGCTCCCGCAGCCGCGACAGCACCTCCCGCCCGACGTCCTGGCTGGTGACGGGCGACCCCGCCGCTCGCAGCGCCTCCTCGACCTGGTCGGTGAGCCGGAGCATCGCGTCGTCACCCACGGGGCGGTTTTTGCAGGCCTTGGCGACGCCGGACACCACCTTCGCCCGGTCGAACGGCTCCCGCGAACCGTCCCTTTTCACCAGGACCAGCGGCGCCTCCTCGGCCCGCTCAAAGGTGGTGAAGCGCCTGTCACAGGACCCGCACTGCCTCCGGCGCCGGACCGCGTCGCCCCCGTCGGAGTCGCGGGAATCGACGACGCGGGTGTCGTCTCCGCGACAGTAGGGACAGCGCAAGATGACCTCCGGAAGCGAGCCCAACCACAACATGTGGGGGTTCAGACACCATACAACACGACATGTAGGGTGTCAACAACTTTGTAATTACTACCGTGTGACCTGCGCTAACGGGCCCTGGAGGGGGCCGAGGGTGCCGATTCCGGCCCTCGCGGCCCGTCCTGTCAGCCCGACCTGGAGGAGCACGCCTGACGGTCCTCCGCGTTGGCCGCGGCCTGGACCTCTGCGGGCACCCAGATGGCGCTGCCCGACTGGACCGGCCGGGGGCCGAGCCCGTTCTCACGCACGATCCTCCCGACCGTTTCGCGCCTGTCGCCGTCGTCGGACGATTCCGCAAGGTCCCAGACGGTCTGGCCGCTCTCGACCACGACGCACCGCCATTCCTGAGCGTGGGGCCGGGTCGCCACCGCACCGGCGGCGCCTGCGGTGGCGGCCACCAGCAGTACCAGGACCATCCCAACGAGCTTTCCGAGTGGTGTCAGCCGCATGTCGTCCCTCCGTAGCCGCTGCGAACGCGTGTTCCCACACTGTAGAGACAGGTGACGACAAGGACCGTCGTAGGGGGCGCTCATACTCGGCCCCCGCGCCGAGCCGGCCCGCCGGGCCAGGGTGAAAGGGGGGACATGGGCGGCTTCAGACGTTACCCAGCGCTCTCCGTCGCGACCGCCCTCATGCTGGCGCTGACCGCGTCACCGGCCACTCCCGCCCACGCCCCCGCGCCCCGTGCGGGGGCAGCTCATGCGGTCCCGCTGCACGGCGACCTCATCCGGCCCTGGGATGCCCCGCCCGACAACCCCTACGCCCCGGGCCATCGCGGCGTGGACGTGGCGGCGCCCGCCGGAACGGCCGTCCGAGCGTCTGCGGCCGGCGTCGTCGGCTTCGCCGGCAACGTCGCCGGCAACCTCACCGTGTCCGTGGACCACGGCGGCGGGCTTAGGACCACCGCCTCGTACCTCGGCTCCCTGGCCGTCGCCACCGGACAGCCGGTCACGGCCGGACAGGTCGTCGGCACATCCGGCGCGGGGCATCCAGGTTCGGAACTGCCTCCTCACGTCCACCTGTCCGCCCGCCGCGACGGCGTGTACTTCGACCCACTGGAGCTGTACGTCGGCTCCGCCTACGACGACCTGGTCGCGCTGGTCGCGTAAACCGGCGCCGTTCGATGTGACAGCATCTTCGCCATGATCGAAGTCGAAGGACTGGTCCGGAGGCTGGGCAAGACACTGGTTTTGGACGAGCTGTCCTTCACGGCGAGGTCCGGCGAGATAACCGGGTTCCTCGGCCCCAACGGCGCGGGCAAGACCACGACGATGCGGGTCCTTTCGACCCTTCTGGCCCCGCACGGCGGACGCGTGGCGATCGCCGGCTTCGACCTGAACTCCCACCCCCACGAGGTGCGCCGCCGGCTCGGACTCGTGACCGAGGAGGCAGGGCTGCTTGACCGGCTGACGGTCCGGGAGCAGCTGACCTTCTGGGGCCGGGCCCACGGGCTGGACGACAACACGCTCACCGAGCGGGTGTCGATGCTTCAGGACCTGCTCGAGCTCGGCGGCTTTATGGACGAGCGCACCGGACGCCTGTCCAAGGGGACACGGCAAAAGGCGGCGGTGGCACGCGCCCTGGTCCACGACCCGCCGGTCCTGCTGCTCGACGAACCCACGGCGAACCTCGACGTCGTGTCCACCAGCGCGATCCTCGGACTGCTGTCGGAGCCCCAGGTGCGCAGCGGCAAGACCGTGCTGCTGGCCACCCACCGCCTCGAGGAGGCCGCCGCCTACGCCGATCGCGTGGTGGGCATAGCCCGGGGCAGGACGGTGGTCTCGGGAACCCCGGAGGAGATCGCCCGCCAGGCCGGGACCGAGCGGTTCGAGGAGGGTTTCCTGCGACTGATCGGACGTGTGGAGATGTCCAAAGAGGCCGGATGAACCTGCGTCACGTACGGCTCGTGGCCTCCCACGACCTGAAGGACTTCCGCCGGCAGCGCCAGATCTGGTTCTCACTTTTCCTGCAGCCGGTGCTTCTTCTGCTCATCCTCGGCGTCGTGGGCTATGCCATGGAGCAAAGGGGCAACGCCTTTCGGACCAAGGAGTTCAAGGCGCTCGTCTCCGGACCGCCCGAGGACACGGCTCCCGTTGAGCGGGTAATCCGTGACGCCCGCTTCCGGGTCTCCAGACCGTCGGACATCGAGCGGCCGATCGTGGGGGGCGACGCGGAGGTCGGGGTGCGGGTGCCCCCCGGGACCGCCGCGAAACTGGAAGCGGGTGAGCCGGTGGAGCTCACGATCATGTACCTGGCCAACCGCGACCAGTCGGAGGTCGCCCTGACGCGGCTCCGCGTCGCCTTTCAGGAGTTCTCGCGGGAGCAGACGCGCCGCCTGCTCGCAACGCGGGGACTGTCGGCGGACCTCGTGTCCTCGTTGAAGGTCGCCTCGCGCGACGTCAGCACCACCGACCGGGGGGCCCGGCTTCAGCTGAGCAAGTTCATCCCCCCGCTGCTGCTGTTCCAGTCGATCTCGCTGCTGAGCCTGGCGTCCAACCGCCTGTCCGGCAAGAAGACGCAGCGGACCCTGGAGCCGTTACTCGTCCTGCCGCTGGACCGCCGCGACATCCTGGCCGGAGCGGGGTTGTCGGCGATGGTGCTTGGTGCGGTGCCGATGCTCACGTTCATGATCCCTGTGCTGGTGGTGAGCTCGCTTCCGATCGCCTTCGCCAGCGGGCTGTCCTCGCCGCTCATGATCGCCGCGGCGCTGGTCACGGCGGCTCCCATGATCGCTCTGCTCACCGTGTCCATCGGCCTCGCCCTCGGCTCCTACACCCGGGGCGGCGAGTCCGGAGGGATGATGTCCGGCCTGGCGTTCATCCCCGTGCTGGCCGTCGGCTACCTCTTCCAGTTCGTGGACAGCATCCCCGTGGTGCTGCCGCTTTTCGCCGCGCCCGCCTTCGGGCCCGTGCTGTATGCGCGCGAGGCAATGGTTGACGGGATCGTCCCCATGCAGCTGGCGACTGCCGCGGTCAGCACCGTCGCCTGCTCGTGGGTGCTGCTGAGGATCGCCGCGCGGCTGCTTTCGTCAGAGCGGTCGGTACTTCGCGGCAGTTCCTGAGGATCAGCCAGTCCCGGAAGCCCCCTGCCCGCGCTGCGGGACCTCGTTGCCCGGCAGGCGGACCAGAGCGGCGACTCTCTGGCGCGTACCCTCCGCGTCGTTGACCGACTCGGCCCTCTTGAGCGTGGTGTCCAGGCAGTCCGCGCACAGGTCCATGCTGTGGTAGGCGTTGGCCTCCTGCGTCGCGTACAGGACCTCCTTCGCGCGCTCGAGACCGAGACGCGTGCCGCACTGGTCGCAGTCCAGCGTGATGCTGCGGGTCATGACTCCTCCTTCATCTCCTTGTACTCGGCAGTCGCGCCATGCTCGTCGAGCAGCGACAGGGCACAGCAGACGCCCGCCGACGCCCCCTTGGCCGCGGCTATCTGGAGCAGTTGTACGCCGGGGGTGAGGTCCCCAACCGCGTACACGCCCCGGACGTTCGTACGCTGCATGTCGTCGACCACCACCCGGCCTTCGTCGTCCAGGTCGCATCCCAGCTGCTTTGCCAGGTCGTTTCGCGGGTGGTGCGCGATCGAAAAAAAGGCGAGGTCGCAGTCCACCTCGGCTCCCGAGGCGAGCCTGACACTGCGAAGGTCGCCGCGGCCGCCGGTCAGCTCCACGGCCTCATCGCGCAGGATCCGGATGCCGGCGTGGTCCAGAGCGACCCGGCACTCTTGCTCTCCCTCGAAGGGCTTGCCGTCGGTGACCAGGACCACCTCCGACGCCCAGTCCAGAAGACGCAAGGCGAACCCCGCAACCTGCTGCTTCCAGCCAAAGACCACGACCTTGCGTTCCCGGGCCTCGTAGCCATCGCAGGTCGGGCAGTGGAACACGCTGGCACCGTAGTGCTCGAAGAAGCCGTCGATTTCCGGGAACTCGTCCTGGACCCCCGTAGCCAGGATCACCCTCTGCGACTGGAGCTTCCGGCCGTCCACCTCCAGGTCAAAACCCTGGCCGGCCCTCGCGGCGCCGGTGACCCGCCCCGGCGCCAACTCCACCTCCGCGTACCGCGCCAGGTCCTTGCGAGCCTGCTCAAGAAGGTCGTGGGGGTTGACCGGATCCCGGCCCAGGTATCCGTGGGCCTGGTCGACCCAGCGGTTTCGGTACTCGCCGGAGTCAAGCAGCGTCGTCTTGATCCTGTGCCGACCGAGCCACGTGGCCGCGGCAAGTCCTGCGGCGCCGCCGCCGATCACCACGACGTCTCTTTTGTTGGTCATCGATTGAGAGGGTACGCTCGCGGGTGGATGGGCAGAAGGGGATATTTGCTTGCCCGCCGGGCGTCAGGTCAAACTTCAGGTGTGGAATCCCCCAGAAGGGGTATGCAACGCGAGGGGCTCCATGGCCTCGGAGGAAGCATGCGCTGATGCTGGAGATGACGCAGGGCGAACCGGGCGGAGCAAGGACCAAGCGGCACAAGCTCGTGCTGCCCGCGATCGCGGGGTCCGCGCGACAGGCGCGCCAGTGGGTGTGCAGCCTTTCGCTGAGAGGTACCCCCCACGACCTGGAGTCGGTCCAGCTCTTGGTGAGCGAACTCGTGACAAACAGCGTGCGCCATTCGGGACTTTCCCCGGACGATGAGTTCGAGTTGCACGTGCAGATCGAGCCGGGGCGGGTGCGGGTCGAGGTCGCCGACTGCGGCACAGGCTTCGACCAGCGGGGGCGGGTCCAGCCGAGCCTGGATGGCGGCTTCGGGTTGTTCTTCGTCCAGGAGATGTCCAGTCGCTGGGGGCTCGACTGTGACGAGCGCACCCGCGTCTGGTTTGAGCTGGACTTCGGGGGCCACACAGCCGTGCCGGGCGAGAACAGTGGCTCCACACTGAACGCCCCTCCAGCCGCCGTCTGAGCCACGGCGAACGCGCGTTTGCCAGAACAGATGTTTGCGTCCGGCCCCCCTCGGTGCTACCTTCCTCCGCAGGACCCCCAAGGAGGAAGCCGATGCCCAAAGCAACCCACGTCGAAGACCTAGGCCCCCGACAGCGCCGGATCCTGGACTTCATCCTCGGGACCGTTGAGGACCGGGGTTACCCGCCCTCGGTCCGGGAGATCGCCGAGGCCGTGGGCCTGGCCTCACCCTCGACGGTGCACGCGCACCTGGCCGCCCTTCAGCGCAAGGGCTACCTGCGGCGGGACGCGACGAAGCCGCGCGCGATCGAGGTCCAGTACGCGCCCGACCTGGGGCCCGTCGAGAAGCGCTCCCAGGTCCGCCTCGTCCCACTGGTGGGCCGGGTGGCGGCGGGCGGCCCGGCGCTTGCCGTCGAGGAGGTCGAGGACGTTTTGGCCCTTCCCGCGCAGCTGGTCGGGGAGGGGACGTTCTTCATGCTGCGCGTCAAGGGCGACTCCATGACCGACGCCGGAATCAACGAAGGCGACCTGGTCGTGGTCCGCAAGCAGGACGACGCCAACTCAGGAGACGTGGTGGTGGCGATGCTGGACGACGACGCCACCTGCAAGACGCTGGTGCGCACCCGGGAACGCATGATGCTGCGTCCGGAGAATCCGGCCTATCAGCCCATCGACATCGACGAGGAGACGCGCATCCTGGGAAGGGTCGTGGCGTTGCTTCGCTCCTACTGACCTGCTGACCCCGGCGTCCTGGGCAGCGGAGGGTCGGCTCCCCTGCCGGCCGGTGCGCAGGTTGCGCTCGGGCCCGCGGGGGTTCGCCCCCCGGTTTTGGCGACGCTGATCACGTAGTCGTATCGGGTCTTCGTTCGCGGCTCGCGTCCCGGTCCGATGGTGACGGACGTGAACGCCGGCGGCTTTGCGGCGGCGATGACGGTCATCGGGCCCTCAGGGCCGGACGAGTGGTGGCAGGCGACGATCGCCCAGCCCGACGACTTGAGTCCCTCGACAAACGCTTCGCGAAGTTTCACTTCCGGCGTCTTCGAGCGGGCGTACACCGTCTGGCCCCCCGGCTGCGTCAGGCTGAGCACGACCGTCCGGTCGCCGGGCACCGGGATGTCCCGCGGAAAACCTTCCGGCAGGACGTTGGCGCGCGACTCTTGGATCTGAGGGGTAGCGGTGGGTCCGGACGGCTCCCCGCCCGAACCCGGCCCGCAAGCGCACAAAAGTGAGAGAAGGACGGCCTGCGCCGACCTGATGGCCGTCGGGATCACTCTCGCCCGGGTCGCGCCAGCGCCGCGATCACGAGGGCCGTGTGCAGCTTGCCGGATTCGAAGTCCGACACCCTTATGTGCTCGTCGGGCGAATGGGCACGGGAGCCGGGGTACCCGCACCCCGCGGACGCGAACGGGACCTTGAGGAACTCACGGAACGGGTGCGCGGGTCCGGAGCCGGGGCTGGACAGCGCCACGACCGGCTCCAGCCCGTAAGCCTGCCTCGCCGCACCGATCACGAGCTGGACGAACGGGTCGTCCACGGGGGTTCGTCCCGGCTGCTCGCCTGAGTCCGCGCTGACGGCCACGTCGGAGAAACCCTTGCGCGCCAGGTGCTCACGTACCAGGGTCACCACCCGCTCCGGCGACTGGGACGGCACCAGCCGGATGTCCAGCTTTGCCGACGCTCGCGATGGAAGCACGGTCTTCGTCCCCGGGCCGCCGTAGCCTCCTGTGATCCCGTTGACGTTCAGGCAAGGCTCGGCCTCCAGTCGTCTGGCGGTCTGCGCGCCCGACGAGCCGCCGAGCAGCCGCTGGACGCCGTAGGTGGCGGCGATGCGCTCGGTGTGGTCGGGAGCCGCGGCGATCACCTGGAGATCGCTATCCGACAACTTGTCGACGTCGTCGTAGAAACCGTCCACGGTGACCCTTCCGTCGACGTCACGCAGCGAGGCGATGGCTGCGGCGATCCGGTACAGCGGGTTGTCGATCACCGCGCCCAGCGACGAGTGCGCGTCGAAGTCCGGCACCTTCGCCTCCAGCTCCAGGCAGACGATGCCCTTGAGCCCCAGCCAGATCACGGGGCGTCCGTCGAAGTCCACTCCTCCGAACTCCCAGAGACAGCCGTCCGCGGTCAGATCGGCCGCGTGCTCCTCGAGAAAGGACGCCAGGTTCGGGCTGCCGACCTCCTCCTCGCCTTCGACGACGAACTTGTAGGCGACGGGGTCGCCGCCGAAGACCTCGCGCACGGCATCGATCGCCGCCAGCCGGCACACCAGGTGGCCCTTGGTGTCGGCCGTACCCCTGCCGTACAGGCGGCCGTCACGCTCCGTGACGTCAAACGGTGGCGCGGTCCACAACTCCAGCGGGTCCGGAGGCTGGACGTCGTAGTGCTCGTAGAACAGAAGGGTCGGACCTTCCGCGGCCCCGCACGAGGCGGTGACCACCGGGTTCCCGGCGGTCTCGTGGATCTGCACCGCCATCCCCCGGGCCTCCAGCAGAGAGGCTGTTGCCTCGGCCGCCTCCCGGATCCCGGTCCCCTGCGCGGAAACACTGGGAATGCGCACCAGCCGGGCGAGCTCTTCCAGATGCCGTTCGCGCATACCGGACAGGGTCTGCTTGAGGGGGCCGAGCGGGTCCATGGTCCTCCTTGAAGGGGGCCCTCATTGTGCAGCACCTGCGGACAGCGACTCCATCGCCTGCTCAAATGAGATCTCTCCAGAAGCCAGCCGCTCCAGGACCGCCTGCCGCTCCTCGGCCGACACCCGCGGCAGTGCCGGCGCAAAATCGGCCGCCCCCCCCAGTGCCGCCACGACCTCGTCCAGCCTGCTGCGCGCCGTGTTGTACGCGACCCCCAGGTCTCCGGCGAGCTTCTGGAGGTTGTTGCGGTTTCGCAACAGGACCCCGACGAAGTCCAGCTGCTCGGGGGTCAGACGCCCGATCCACCCGAGGCTGAACCGGCCTTCGATCGTCACTCCGCTGGAGGGACACTCCAGCCGCGTGACCACCAGCTCCTCGCCGGAGACGGGGTCCTGGGTGAGCAGCCGGTGCGGCCTACGACTCGTCATCGTCATCGTCGTCGTCTGAATCGTCACGACCTGCAGTCTTGTCGTCGTCCTGCGTCTCTTCGAGGAACTCGCTCATCTCCAGGACGTAGTCCGCCCGCACCCCGTGAATGGACAGGGCGAGGATCTGGTCAAAGGAAAGGTCGTTGCCAAGAACCTCGGACATCTCGGCGAAGTACTCGGGCCGGACCCCGTGTATCGCCAGGGCCAGGATCTGGTCGAACTCCAGCCGGCGGCCCAGGACCTCGTTCATCTGCCGGTAGTAGTCCGGCTTGACGCCGTGGATGCCCAGCGCCAGGACCTGGTCGAACGTCAGGTCGGCACCCAGCATCTCGCTCATCTCACGGAAAAAGGCCGGCTTGATGCCGTGGATCCCGAGCGCCAGGATCTGGTCCATCCCCAGGTCGGTCAGCCCCGCCTCCCGGAGCTCCCGGATGTAGTCCGCGCTGACGCCGTGAATGGCCAGCGAGATCAGCTGGTCGAACTTGACGTTGCCGCCGCCCCTGCCGGCCTTGGCCCCCTTGTAGCCCGCTTTCGCGGCTCGCGCGGCGATCTTTGTCGCACCCTTGAACGCCGTGCGGTCCACCGAGCGGGCAGCCGCGACGTCCCCGCCGAGCTGAGGCACGGACTCTCGGTCGCCGGAGTCCAGCTCCGGCTGCTCCTGACCCGTGTCAAACGACTCCAAAAGCTGGTCCGCCTGGTCGATCGTCAGCGTCCCTGCCGCCACCATCTCCAGCACCTTTGTTCTCTCATCCGCCATCTTGCCCTCCGGTTTGGTATGCGTGTTGGCAATTATTGCCAGTTATGCTGCAAATGTCAAGCAGAGGGGAGGCAATTCCCCCTTCGCAGGGGAAGGTAGGACTCGGCCGCTGCCGCCAAAGGGCGCTATGTTGCGCCGGTGAAGCGGATCCTCTACCTGTCGCAGCTCGCCGAGCCCGATCAGAGGCGGGCGATGGCGATGCGCGACGAAGCCGACACGGTGCCGGCAGCGTTTGAGGCCGCGGGGGCCAAGGCCGACGTCCTGGACGTCACCGTGGCCCTCCCGCCGGACCCGCACTCTTTCGACGGCGTGGTCATCGGCGGCAGCCGCGGATCGGTCCACGACCCCCAGCCCTGGCGGCGGCGCCTGCGCGAGTGGGTACAGGCGCATGGGGACGTCCCCATGCTCGGTATCTGCGGAGGCCATCAGCTCGTGGCCCACGTCAACGGGGCCCGCGTGGAGCGGCTGGCCCTTCCCCAGTTCGGGGTCTATCCACTGGACCTGCCGGACGTCCAAGGGTTTCACGGACGGGTCGTCCAGGTTCACGAGGAGCACGTGGTGGACGTCCCCCCGGGGGCCGAGCTGTGGGCCCGGGACGAGACCTGCCTGCAGGCGCTTCGCTATCCGGGCCACCGGTGGGGAGTCCAGTTCCACCCCGAGTTCAGCGAGGACGTCGCGCACGCCATCGGCGCGACCTTCGGTCCCTCACCACTGTGGAGCGACGAAGCGATCGCGGCCGGCGTCGCGAGCGGACGGGCGCTGTTGGCGCGGTGGCTCGAAGGGCTCTAGACGCGGGGCGCGGCTACGACGGCAGATCTATGCCGTGCGTCTCGGGGACCGCCGGCCGCGACAGCAGGTCCGAGACCATCTGGCGCGGGGTGACGCCTTCGTAGATCACGGAGACGACTCCTTCGGTTATGGGCATCCAGGCGTCCACCCGGCGCCCCAGTTCCAGCAGGGCCCTGCAGGTCTTCACGCCCTCGGCCACCATCTTCATCTCCGAAATGACATCGTCGATGCGACGGCCCTTGCCCAGCTCCTTGCCTACGCGGCGGTTACGCGAGTAGCGGGAGATGCACGTGACGATCATGTCGCCCATGCCCGCCAGTCCGGCGAAGGTCAGCGGGCTGCCCCCCAGCTTGACCCCTAGACGCGTCAGCTCCGCAAGCCCCCGCGTCATGAGCGCAGCCATCGCGTTGTCCCCGAACCCCATCGTGTCGGCGATGCCGGCGGCAATGGCGACGACGTTCTTGATGGCACCGCCCAGTTCGCTGCCGATGACGTCGGTGTTCGTGTAGACGCGGAAGTACGGCTGGTGGAATATCTCCTGCACCCGAAGCGCCCGCTGCTCGTCCGTGCAGGCCAGGGCGGCGGCCGCGGGCATCCTGCGGGCGATCTCCCGGGCGATGTTCGGGCCGGACAGGATCGAGTAGCGGTCCTCCGGCAGTTCGGGCAGCTCTTCGAACAGCACCTGGCTCATGCGGACGTTCGTCCCCTCCTCCAGGCCCTTCGTGAGGCTGACGACGGCGTCGACGGACCCCATGTGTGGCTTGAGCGCCTGCAGCACGCCACGCCAGCCGTGGGACGGCACGCCCATGACAATCACGTCGCGCCCGGCCGCCGCCTCCGCGATGTCCGACGTGGCCCTCAGTGACTTCGGCAGCCGGATCCCCGGCAGGTAGTCCTCGTTGGCGTGAAGCGTGTTGATCTGGTCGGCCAGCTCCGGGCGCCGGCACCACAGAACGACGTCGGCCCCGTTCTCGGCGGCCAGACCCGCGACCGTGGTCCCCCAGGAGCCGGCCCCGATGCACGCCACCTTCGCCATCAGTCCACCTGGTTTTTGAGCTGCCGCAGAACGAACTCGCGGTCCTCCAGGACCAGCCGCGCCTGCTGAACCAGCGCCGCGGCGTCGGCGTCCAGATAAAAGCGGATACCCCTGGACTCCACCACCACGTCATTGTCCTGCCGGCGGTCCTCGACTATCAGTTCGAACGAGTCGGATCCACGTCCGACGGCTCTCATGATCCGGACGCCGGGGACGCCCTCCACGCCGGCGGCGCGGGCCATCAGCCGGATCTGGGTCGCGGCCGCCACCGTGACCTCGATCATCCGGCGCCCATGCCTCCACCACCCGCCCCGCGCGTCATCGTGGTCACGCGGCTCACGACCACCTTCGGTGCCTGTCCCTCGGCCCCCGCCAATTCGAAGTGCAGGTCGTGGGTTCCCTCCGGAATGCCTTCAAAGAACACCTCCCCCGACGCGCCGGTCAGCTGGGCCCGCTTGGGGGGTCCGCCCCCGGCCGTCAGGACGAGCGACATGCCCTGGCGAAAAGGCGTCGCCTGATACCGCACGGCCACGGGGATCTCGACGGTCTCGCCCTCGCGGGGTGACTCGATGAGCAGGACGGGGTCGCGCCGCTCCCCCGCTGCTGGGCCTGTGGACGTCGCTGTGGCATCCGGAGACGCCGCCGCCACGGGTGAGGGGCTGGACGTGTGGCGGACGGGCTTGGCGGCGCGCCGGTCGTCCCGGGAGCAAGCGGGGGCCGCGAGGACCGTGATGGCTGCGAGCGCCGCCGCCACGGCTGTTCGCCCGCGCTTCCTCAGCGCTTTCCTCGCTTCGCGGACGCCCGCTTGCCGGACCCTTTCTTCGGGCTCTTCTTGGCCGCCACCCGCGTGGCCTTGGAAGCGGCCGGCTTGCCCTTGGAGGTGGCCTTTTTGGCCGCCACCCGCGTGGCCTTGGAAGCGGCCGGCTTTCCCTTGGAGGGGGCCTTTTTGGTCGCTGCCCCCCTTGCCTTGGATGCGGCCGGCTTGCCCTTGGCGGCGGACTTTGTTGCCTTCTTGACGCCACTGGACTTTGCCGTTGCGCCGGACGTCTTGCGCGGACTGCTCGGCTTACGCGAATTGCGCGGCTTGCGCTCGACGATCAGGCTTCCGGCTCCCGGACTAAAAGACGACGCCGTCCCGGAGTCCCAGGCGACCATGTACCGCGCCCCGGAGAGTCCCTGCGAGATACTGCGCACCACCCCCGACCGGCGCACCTGCCCGATCTTCTTTGGATCTATCGAGATCCTGTCGCCTACCTTGACCTCCACCTCACGCTCCTCCCTGCTACGTCCCCGACACCAGATCGATGGAGCGCAGCAAGCCCTCCACTTCCTCGATGCTACTCGCGACCCAGGCCTCGTCCAGCGTGCCGCGCAACTCCGCCGACGGGAACACGAACAGCGAAAGCTCGTCCTGCGCCGAAAAGGTCAGGCCCAGCGCGCGGAAGTACTCCCCCAGCGCCAGCTCCCACGTGAGTTCGCCGGACCCGTCGGTGTGGGCCGTGAGCCAGTACACGAGGTACGGGCTGGCCCGTCGCGACCACACGACCGCGCCGTCGCGGCGCCGCTGTACAACTTCGAAACCCAGAGTCGACATGTCGGCTGCCGCGGTCACCGGATCTCCAGGCGCCGTACACGCTCGATGTTCGGCGACTCTGCGGGGTCCACCTCGCGTGAGTCCAGCCAGGCCTGGACGATCTCCCGCGCCACCACCGGCGTCGTCAGCCGAAGGCTGAGAGCCAGGACGTTGGCGTCGTTCCAGCGCCTGGCCCCTCTGGCGGTCTCGGCGTCCGTGCACAGTGCGGCGCGCACGCCGTCGACCTTGTTGGCCGCGATCGAGCAGCCGGTCCCGGTCCAGCAGCACAGGATCCCCTGGTCGGCGCGTCCGGACGCGACCTCACGGGCCACTTCCTCGGACACCTCCGCCCACTGCTTGTCCTCACCCGCCAGGGGACCGTGCAGTCCGACCTCGAACCCGCGGGAACGCAGGTCCTCGATCAACGAGTCTGTCGTCGGGGTCCGCTCGTCGGAACCGATGCTGATCCTCATCCCGGTCACCGTAACGTCGGCGATAATCCGGTGACTGGCTCGTCCGGCTGCGACTCGCTTCTCCTTCGTCGCGGAGCCCTGACCGCCAGCGCCAGCGCCACAGCGGCCGCCGCCGCGGCGGCCCACGCGGCGGCGAACACGTCGCCGGTGCGCGAGTAAAGCGACGCAGCGGGCCTTGCACGCAACTCGGCCCTGACGACGTCGGGCTCGAACAGCCGCGTCCGGCCCGTCACGGACCCGTCCGGGCCGATCACAGCGCTGATTCCCGACAGGGCCGCCTGGACCCCCCACTGGCGCATCTCAAGGGCCCGGACCCGGGCATGCGCCAGGTGCTGCTCGGAGGCGAAGGACCGCTCAAATGAAGAGTCGTTGGTCGTGTACACCACGACCTCGGATCCCTTGCGGGCGAAGACC
>DATLNZ010000140.1 GCA_035536535.1 Actinomycetota bacterium
GGCCGCGCCGTCCGGGGTCTCGCCGAGCTCATACGCCTCACCCCAACGCAGGCCGAGCCGGACGAAGATCTCGAAGTACTCGGGCAGCCGCGCAGTGCGGTCTTGGGGGTCGGGCAGAACGTGGCTCAGAAGCGGGTCGTCGGCCAGGGCGAGTGCGAGCGTCCTCGCCGTGTCCCCGACCCGCGTCTCGGACAGCTTCACCACGTCAGCGGCAGTCATGGTCCGATTATGACGCGGCGGTGAACGACCCTAATCGCGGGGCACGGCCACCTCCCGGCGGGCCCAGCGGACGTCGAGGCCGGGGGACCAGTGCGCGATCGGTCCGCCAACCGTCTGCGGACCCCCGGCCGACTGGATCAGGTTCTGGTCGCAGCGGGTGACGGCTGCGCGCCACAGAGGCCAGGGCTCGTGGTCGATCCGGGACACGTGGATCCGGCCGTTGCGTCCGGGGCTGTACAGGCGCCACCGGCAGATCAGGAACCTCTCGAGCTCGGAAAGAGTCTCCACGCGCTCCCCCACCTCCAGCGTCGCCGCGAACGAGGCGGACCGGCGCCGCGTCATGCAGGACACCGTCCGGCCCTCGGACTCCACCCGCACTCTCGCCCACTGATACGGGATGCCGTACCAGGCGCGGGCCACGAGAGCGACCGCCAGCCGCGAGGCCTCCAGGGACAGAAACCAGATCCCGCGCCGGCCGTCCGGCCCCCTCACGTACGTCCGCACGTTGACCTCGGGCGTGGTCTGCAGCCAGGGAATGGCGGGAGCCCACGCGGGCAGGCTGACCGACAGGTGGAACGGGATCAGTCCCACCCACGCCGAGCCGTCCATCTGGTCCACCTCCACGCCCGGGGGCAGCAGCGCCTGAATCGCCTCGGGGTCACAAGGCCAATGGATGAAGCTCAAGTCCCGCCACCGCTGCGCCATAAAGGGCCGCACGATCGGGTGCGGACCAGCCACCCCAAGATCAGGATCCTGCGCTGTTTTGAGCGATTGCTCAACCATGAATTGAGCATATGCTCAAACCATCCTCGAAGGCAAGTCTCGAGGACGAAACCCTCTCGGCGGCCCCCGCCGCACCGTGGGACAATCGCCGCTCACGCGCTGGGGGGCAGATGACCGAGACACGGGCGCGGCCCGAGATCATGGAGCTGGACGGACTCGTGCTGCGTCCGCTCGTCCTGGACGAGGACGCCGCCGCGCTGGCGCAGATGTGGAACGCCAGCGACGACCAGTGGCCCGGGACCTGGAGCGGCGGAGTCCCGGTCACTGCCGAGATGGTCATCGACCGGCTCACCCGGGAGGACGCGCTCGAGCACCTCATCTGGGACGCCGGTGGCGTCATCGCCGGCTACTGCTCGCTGTGGAAGGACCCCGAGTACCCGTCCGTCGCCCGGATCCAGCTGCTCAACGTCCCCCCGCAGTTCCAGAAGCGCGGACTGGCGCGCCGCATCCTCACGCACTACGTCGCGCGCGTCGCGGAGATGGGATTCGCGCGGCTGGACCTGTACAGCTGGCCGGGAAACGAGAAGGCCGTGCCGACCTACAAGAAGTCCGGCTTCTTCTGGCTCCCGGACCGCTCGTACCTTCAGATGCTCAACTTCATGCCGTCGATCCTGAAGATGCCCCTGCTCCAGGACTACTTCGCGCACAACGACTGGTACTCAAGCTTCCGGCGAGAGCTCTCCCAGGAGCCGGACGAGGAGCGCTGGGAGGGCATGAAGGTCTTCACCTACCGCTTCGGCGACGACGACGTGGTCGTGAGGATCGACCGCGAAGCGCACGCGATCACGGCGGTGGAGACCTCGCTGGTTGCGGTGGCCTCGATCGTGAGGGAGGCCGACCCTCCACGTGGGCTTCCCGCGACCCTCACCTGGCGCGTCGAGAACCGTCGCGACGCGATGCTGACGGCGACGATGATCGGCATCGGCTCCCAGCACCTGGCCCTGGACCACCGCGAGGAGCTGGCGCTCGGCCCACGCGAAAGCCGTGAGGTCGACATCCCGGTGCAGGTGGCGGTGGAGGTCCCGGACCGCGACGTGGAGGAACACAAGCCGGCGCCCGGCGTCCGGACGCTGCTGGTGTCACCCGACCTCAGCGTCGACCTCGCCTCGGGCATGCGGCCGCAGCCGGCAGTTGAGCCCTGGCTGCACCTCGAAGGCAGGACGCCGGCCCCCGGCGTCCCGGCCGAGTGCCGGCTGCAGCTGCGCAACCGGCTGAAGCAGCCGGTCGAGGTGGCCGTGTCGATCACGGCGCCCGAGGGAGTGGACGCGTCCTGGAGTCGTCAGACCGTCCGGTTGGAGGCGGAGGGACGCGCCGGTGTTCCGCTGACGCTGACGGGGGCCGGCGAGGCGGCCTACGAGATTCCCGTCACGCTGCAGGTGGAAGCCTCCGGCCGCAGCCTCACCTTCTCTCCTGAGCCATTGCGTTTCGCCGTCCTGACGCCGGGCGGGGTGCTTGCGTGGAAGTCCGAAGACGAGGTCGTGGTGCGAAGCGAGCTTGCGTCGCTTCACCTGAGCCGTCAGGGGGCCGGGCTGAGCATCATGACGCCGGACGGAAAGTGGCTTGCGTCCGAGGAAGGCTGGCCCACCCCGCCATCCATGCCCACCGAGTACCCGGACGCCTACTTCGACCTCGACCTGCGGACGGTCAACGGGCGATTCGTCGTCCACGCGAGCACGAAGTCCAAAAACGACCCGGGCATCGTCCTGCACAAGTGGGTGGAGGCCTCGGCGGGACCGGTGGTCGCGGTGCGCTACGAGATCGAGAACCTGTCGTCGTCCGGCCGTCGCCTGCAGCTCACTCAGTCGGTCGGCTTCAGCGGCCGCACGCTCACCCTGCCCCTGGCGCGCGGTGGCATCACGGCCGGAGCGGCCGGCGACTTCCCAGGACGTGCCGACACGGAGTCGAAGAAGCCGGGGTTCCTGTCGGAGGAGTGGGCGCACTCGGACACATTCGACGGCAGCGTCGGCATCGTCTGGGCCCCCGACTTCGAGCAGCTCGCATGGGACTGGGGAATGAGCAGGCGCGGCACGATGCTGGACGTCCCGGCTCAAGGACGGGTACGCCCCGAGCCGTTGCTGCTGCAGATCGGCGCGGACATGGCCGCCACACGCTCGCTGTGGGAGCGGACGACAGGACGCCCGAGGCAGCCGAACGCGCCGGCACCCGAGCCGCGTCCCCACGTGAACGTGATGACTGAGCCTTCGCCCGTGGTCTCGCTCGGCGAGGCGGTCCAGGTGACGCTGGTCTCCCGGAGCCTCACCACCCGGGTGGCCTCCGGATCGGTCGAGCTGGTCGTGCCGGAGGGTTGGTCGTCGGACCCGCAGAGGGTGGACCTCAGCGAGATCACGTGGAAGCGGGACTCGGTGGCGCCGGTGAGGTTCACGCCTCCGCCCCGCCCGGACGCCGGGTTCGTCAAGGCCGTGCTGGAGACCGAGGAAGCCACACAGTCCTTCGACCTGCCGCTCCTGCGCCTCGGCGACGGCAGCGACGTGCAGGTCTCAGAGGCCGACAGCCATGGGACGCCCGTGCTGACGATCGCCAACGGGCTGATCGAGGTCGATGTCGCGCCCTCGTTCTCCGGCTGTGCGACGTCACTGCGCGCGGAGGGGGCCGAGCAGCTGCTCTCCGCCTTTCCCAAAGCGGGCGTCTTGGGCTGGATGAGCCCCTGGCACGGGGGACTGTCGCCGGTGCTGACGGCGGGTGGCGGCTTTCCCGGAGTCCTTCACACACAGC
>DATLNZ010000141.1 GCA_035536535.1 Actinomycetota bacterium
TCGCTCGGGGTGCGGCATCATCCCGCCCACATTGCCGGCTGCGTTGGCGATACCGGCGGCCGACTGCCAGGACCCGTTGGGGTTGTCCACGTAGCGCAGAGCGACCCGCGGCTCCCCGAATGGGACGTAGTTGCCCTCGTAGTGGTTGATCGGGATGCGCAGCCTTTGTCCGGCCGCGCAGTTGACGGTGAGGACGTTCGCCGTGTCCACGACCTCCAGCTCCACCCAGTCGCAGATAAAGCGAAGGCCCTCGTTGCGATGCAGGGCGCCCGGCAGCAGTCCGGCCTCGCACAGGATCTGGAAGCCGTTGCAGATCCCGACGACGGCCGCACCGTGCGACGCCAACCCGCGCACCGCCTCCATCACCGGCGAGAAACGGGCGATGGCCCCGGTCCGCAGGTAGTCGCCGTGCGCGAAGCCCCCCGGCAGGACGACTGCGTCCGCGCCGTCGAGGCGCTCGTCGCCATGCCAGGCCAGACCGGCGTCCATGCCCTCGGCCCGAAGCGCGTGCACCACGTCCTGCTCGCAGTTGGAGCCGGGGAACTGCACCACCGCCACGGACGGCTTCACGCGACGCTCCCGTCCTTGAACCGGGCGGTGAGAAGGACGGCGGCGCCGATGAGGTACAGGCCGAGGGACAGCGCCGCCAGCGACAGGACCCCCCAGAGATGAATGTCCGGGGGAAGCGCGTCGTTGAACAGGTAGGCGAGCAGGACCGCGGCCGTGGTGAAGGCGCAGCCCGCCGCGATCAGGACCAATCCGCGACGAATCAGGCGGGCTCCAAGGAGAACTCGTAGCTCTCCAGGACCGGGTTGCTCAGAAAGCTGCGGCACATCTCCTCCACCTGCTCGCGGCAGGAGTCGATCGTCTCTCCCTCGACGACGAGGTCGAAGTGCTTGCCCACCCGCACGTCGCGGACGTTGTCCCAGCCAAGCGCGGGAAGGGATCGTTCCACGGTCTGGCCCTGCGGGTCGGCGATTCCCGGCTTCAGCGTGACGTCGACCCTGACCTTGGCGCGGACCGTCACGCCTGCCCCAGGTGCTGGTCCAGGGTCATGCCGGTGATTCGCTCGAACGCCTCCCGGTACCGGGCCCGGGTCCCCTGAACGACCTCGTCCGGGAGCTCTGGCCCCGGCGCCGAGTGGTCCCAGCCGACGGAGTCGGCGTAGTCGCGGACGTACTGCTTGTCGTAGGACGGCGGCGTCGCCCCCGGCTCCCACGAGTCGGCCGGCCAGTAGCGCGAGGAGTCCGGCGTGAGGCACTCGTCGCAAAGGACGAGCTCGCCGTCCACCAGTCCGAGTTCGAACTTGGTGTCGGCCAGCAGGATCCCGCGGGACTCGGCGTGGGCGCGTCCGAACTCGTACAGGGCGATCGAGATCTCGGCGGCTCGCTTGACCAGTGAGGCGTCGCCGACGATGGAAGCCGCGGAGTCGGAGTCGATGTTCTCGTCGTGTCCGGTGTGGGCCTTGGTGGCCGGGGTGAAGATCGGCTCGGGGAGCTTGTCGGCCTCGCGCAAACCCTCCGGCAACTCAACGCCGCAGACCTCGCCGGTGCGCTTGTAGTCCTTCCACCCCGAGCCCACGAGGTAGCCCCGGACGACGCACTCGATGGGCAGCATCTGGGCCTTGCGCACCAGCATCGCCCGGCCCCCGACCGAACCTGCGCCACCGGGCATGGTCGCGCCGCGCCACTCCACGAGGTGGTTGGGGACGATCTGCTGGGTGCGGTCGAACCAGAACACCGACAGCCCGGTGAGGACCGCGCCCTTCTCCGGGATGGGGGTCGGCAGGACCACGTCGAACACCGACACGCGGTCGGTGGCGACCATCAGCAGGTGCTCGCCCGCGTCGAAGATCTCCCGGACCTTGCCCGAGGCGACGTGGGGAAGGCCGACGTCGAGTGTGTTGAGGGCTCCCGTCACCGCACCAATCTATCCAAGGACGCCGACGGGGGCCGGGGGGCGGGGGCCGGGGGGCGGGGGGCTCCCACCTTGGGCGACTTCAGCTGCGGTTAACCTGACCTGAGGTAGGCACGCCCGCACCTTGGCCTGTGGAGGAAGAGATGGACACCGTCGTCACGCACGGCAACCGCATCGGAGGACGCGTCGTCGGCACCGGCGGGCCCACCTTCGAGTCCACCAACCCGGCCCGGCCCTCGGAGGTCATCGGCGTCTTCCCGGAGTCCACACCTGAGGACGTGGACGCCGCCGTCAACGCGGCCGCGGAGGCGCAGCGCAAGTGGGCCCGGGTGCCCATTCCCGCACGGGCGGAGCTGATCGCCCGCGCCGGCGAGGTCCTGGCCCGGCGCAAGGACGAGCTCACGCGGATGGTCTCCCGCGAGGCGGGAAAGGTCCTCGTCGAGTCGGGTGGGGACGTCCAGGAGGCCATCGACATGGCCGGGTTCATAGCCGGACACGGTCGCGGCGCCCTCGGGTCCGTCCACCCGTCCGAGCTCGCCGACAAGATCTGTTGGAGCGTCCGCCAGCCGGTGGGCGTGGTGGGGATGATCACGCCCTGGAACTTCCCCGTGGCGATCCCGGCCTGGAAGTGCTTTCCGGCCCTGCTGGCCGGAAACGGGATCGTGCTCAAGCCGTCCGAGCATTCCCCGATGTGCGCCGAGGCTTTCGTGGACGCGCTGGTGGAGG
Organism: Actinomycetota bacterium; assembly: GCA_035536535.1. Lineage (NCBI taxonomy): Bacteria > Bacillati > Actinomycetota > Actinomycetota bacterium. The sequence continues at coordinate 2,644 of DATLNZ010000141.1, forward strand.
CCGGGATTCCCGGCGGGCTGCTGAACCTCGTCCACGGGCACGCCACTCCCGCGGCCGCCCTCGCCGTTCACCCTCTGGTGCGCGCGGTCAGCTTCACGGGCTCGGTGCCCACCGGGCGAAAGGTCGCGTCCGCGGCCATGGACACGGGTCCGCGGCTGGTTTCCCTGGAGCTCGGCGGCAAGAACGCCATGGTCGTGATGGACGACGCCGACCTCGCGCTCGCCTCCGACGGCGCGCTGTTCGGCGCCTTCGGGACCGCCGGCCAGCGCTGCACCTCCACCTCCAGGCTCGTGTTGCACGCCGACGCGTCCTCATTGATCGACGAGGTCGCGGAGAGAGCCCGGAAGCTGCGCATCGGCGACCCGACGCATCCAGACACAGACGTCGGACCCGTGATCGACGCCGCCTCCGCACGGCGGATCCACTCAATGGTCGAGTCGGCCGTCGAGGAGGGGGCCGAGGTGCTCTGCGGGGGCCGCATCGTCGAGGTGGACGGGTGCGACGGTGGCTCCTTCTACGAGCCGACGATCCTGCGCGGAGTGCGTCCGGACCACCGCATCGCGCAGCAGGAGGTGTTCGGGCCCGTCCTGTCGGTCATCGAGGTCGCGTCGCTGGACGAGGCGGTGGACGTGGTCAACGGCGTCGCCTATGGGCTGTCGGCCGCCGTGTACACCCGGGACGTGAACGCCGCCATGCGTGCCGTCGAGCGGATCGACACCGGGATCGTCTACGTCAACGCCCCGACGATCGGAGCCGAGATCCAGATGCCGTTCGGCGGCACAAAGCACACCGGCAACGGGTTCCGCGAGGCCGGCATGCGCGGCATCGAGCAGTTCAGCGAGCTCAAGACTGTCTACGTCGACTACTCCGGACGCCTGCAACGGGCGCAGATCGACACCCACGCCGCGCCGGGGACCGACTGACGTGGCCTTGTCCGCCAAGCCCCGGCCGGAGCAGGGCGTGGCAGCCGAGTGGACCCGCCGCGACGAGGCCGTTATGGCGCCCGTCCTGTCGCGGATGACCGAGGTGGTCGCCGCGTCGGCGCAAGGGTCCTGGATCACCGACGCCGACGGCACGCGCCTGCTCGACTTCACCTGCGGCATAGCGGTGTGCAACATCGGCCACTGCCACCCGGCGGTGGTGTCGGCTATCGAGAAGCAGGCCCGGACGCTGATCCATACCTCCGTCGTCGCCCGAAGCCCGGCCCCCATCGAGCTTGCGGAGCGGCTGTGCTCTCTCACGCCGTTCGTGGACGACCCTCGGGTGTTCTTCTGCAACTCGGGGGCCGAGGCCGTCGACGGCGCACTGAAGCTGGCCCGGCGGTCGACCGGACGGCCCGGAGTGATCGCCTTTCGCGGCGGCTTCCACGGACGCACCCTGGCGGCCACCTCTCTGACCACAGCCAAGGGGCGATACCGCGAGGGGTACGAGCCGCTGCTGCCCGGCGTGTACGTCGCGCCGTACGCCGAGCCGCTGCGGACCAGTGCGGTGGACGCGCTCGCCGCTCTGGATGACATGCTCGCCCAGGTGGCGCCACCGGGATCGATCGGGGCGATGGTCGTCGAGCCGGTGCTGGGCGAGGGCGGCTACGTCGTGCCGCCGCTGGGGTGGCTTCGCGGTCTGCGGGAGCGCTGCGACGAGCACGGCATCCTGCTGGTCTTCGACGAGGTCCAGACGGGGGCCGGA
>DATLNZ010000142.1 GCA_035536535.1 Actinomycetota bacterium
CGACCAAGCCACCTACCTGGCCGTTTCAACCGGATTGAAGAAGCTTCCCGCTGCGACCAAGCGCAAGATGTTCCAAGGCATCGAGGCGCCCCACCGCATGACCAGCGTGCAGGCCGGAGAAACAGAAGCCGTGCACACCTCGACCTTGGACAACGTGCACCGCCAACAGGTGGTGCCCGTGCAGGGACAGACCGATGTCCTGACGATGGGGATCCCCTACGTCGGCCCCTACAACGTGAATTCGATCATGAATCCGATCCTCGTCGTGTGCATGGGGCTGGGCTACTTCTTCAACACCTACCGCAACGCGCCGTTGGTGCGGCCGGGAGGGGTTGTGATCCTCGCGCACCCCACGCCGCGCCAGTTCCACGCCGTGCACCACCCGTCCTACATTGACTTCTTCGACCAGGTGCTGCCGGAGACGACCGACCCCGCGGCCATCGAGGCGAAGTTCGAGGCGGCGTTCGCGGCAGACCCCTGGTACCGCCACCTGTACCGCAACTCCTACGCCTACCACGGCGTCCACCCGTTCTACATGTGGTACTGGGCCGCGCACGCGATGTCCTACCTCGGCGACGTGATCTTTCTGGGGGGCGACCCGGCCACCGTCCGGCGCCTGGGCTTTAAGTCGGCGTCGACGATGAACGACGCGCTGGAGATGGCGTCGCAGACGGTCGGACGGGACCCGTCGATCACCCACCTGCACTGCCCTCCGCTGTTCCTGCCGGACGTCACACCGTGAGCCTGGACCTGCGCCTGGTCGCCAGGGGCTGGCGTTGGGGACGTCCGGCCCCCCGGCCCCCTTCCGCGCCCGGGGACCCGGTCCCCACGGACGCCTCCTTCTCAACGTCCTGGGCCCGGACACCGCCGGCCCGGGTCGCGCGCGCGGCACTGCAGGAGGCGGCGATCCTTCCCCTCATGCGCAGCGTGGCCCGTCCCGAGGTCCATGGGGCCGAGCGGCTGGAAGGCGTGAAGCAGCCGGCGGTGATCGTCGCCAACCACGCGTCGCACCTGGACACCGCGGTGGTCATCCACTGCCTGCCGCCGCGCTGGCGCAGCAGGGTGGTGGTCGGAGCCGCGGCAGACTACTTCTTCGCCCGCCGCGTGAGCGGCACCGTGGCGGCACTGGCTCTGGGGGCCTTTCCTGTGGAGCGAAGGCGGGCGAGCGCGGTGTCGGCCCGTCTGGCCGTGCGCCTTCTGGACGAGGGATGGAACCTCGTCCTGTTCCCCGAGGGAGGTAGGTCGCCGGACGGCTGGCTGCAGGAACTCAAGCCCGGGGCCGCGTTTGCGGCCGCGAAGTCCGGACGGCCCATCGTCCCGATGTGGATCGAGGGAACCGAACACCTGCTGCCCAAGGACTCCCGCCGCCCGCAGCGCGGACGTGTGCGGGTGTTCGTCGGCGAGCACCTGACACCGGCCCCCGGCGAGAGTCCCCGGGACCTCAACGTCAGGCTGGAGGCCGCGCTGCGGCGCCTTGGGAGTGAAGCCTCCACCGACTGGTGGACCTCCCTGCGCTCGGAGGGCGAGCCCTACGGTCCGGCCGTGGCGGACTGGCGCAGGATCTGGAGCAGGGGACCCTCTCCGTCGCCCGGCGGCTCCCGCTGGGCCTGAGCACCGGCCGTAAAGGGCCTGACTAGCGGACCTGGAAAGCGTCTATGTAGGTCCTGATCCCGGACGACCGGCTGTTGCGCTGACCCGTCACGTACAGCTCGATGGTGTGGGTGCCCGAGGACAAGCCAGTGCGCTCGAACAGGACCTGCTTCCATGACGACGAGGAGGACCATGCATCGACACGCGCCACGGCCACCCCGTCCAGCCGGACCTCGGTGATCCCGGCGTACGGGTGCCGGACCCCCACCCACCTCACCGACGTGCCCGTAAAGCTGTGGCGCACCTTCGACCCGGTCGTGGACGACCTGCGGACGCTGCCGCCGCTGGCAAGCGACGTGGAGTAGGTGTACCAGGTGCCGGTGTAGGTGACGCTCGATGCGTTCTGCTCCACCACCCGCCAGGTGGTGCCCGGAGCGGGAGTGGGGGTTGGGGTGGTTGACGCAGAGGGAAGGCTGCGGTCCTTGACGACCTCCATGGTGGCGTACCAGCGGCCGCTGCCCGAGTGGAAGTACACACCGATGCCCGTGACGGTGTAGCCGTACGGACCCCCCGAGGCCGTGTCGAACATGCACTGCTTGTGTCCGGAGGTGGAGTACAGCCACAGTTCGTAGAGCTTCTGTGCGATCTGGCTGTCGGTCCAGCCCGAGGCGGAGGTGTAGGCGACGTTCTCGCAGGCCGCGAAGCCGGCTGAGTAAAAGCCGTCGTCGGGGGCGCCGTTGGACTCAACCGGGTCGGGCGTGGCCGTGTCGACGCGGGTCCTGAAACCATCGTGGGTGAGGCCCCCTCGCGAAGCCATGTTCACGGAGTGGCCTCGAGCCTTGATCCGCAGTCCGGAGTGCATCCGAAGGGGGCTTCGTCCGATCCCGGACCGTCCGCCGTTGACCTTCTCCAGAACCAGCGACTCGACGTTGATCTCACGTGTGGTAGCGGCCCCCGAAGGGGCAGTCAAAAGCGTCATGAACAGGGCTGCGGCCGCGGCCAAGCATGCGCCGGTACGAGCGGTCTTCTTTGGCATGTTGCCAGTATGGCCGTGTTACCGGCGTTTCGCCGCCCCCAATTCGGGCTAGGGCCTGTCCCAGGAGTAGTCATCCCGGACTACCCCGTGGGCGTGAAGGGCTAAAGGTTCGCCGTCGCCTCGTCCAGCAACCCGGCGAACTTGCGTTGGGCCTGCTCCCGCCGGGCCGGCACGTGCTCCGAGGGGACCTCACGCGGCTCGTACCCCTTCAGCACCTGTCGCGCCACAGTCATCCGATGGACCTCGTCCGGGCCGTCGTAGATCCGTCCCGCTCGTGCGGCCCGGTACATCCGCTCCAGTGGCAGGTCCGTCGAGAAGCCGAGGGAGCCGTGGACCTGGATCGCCCGGTCGAGCACGTCGTGCAGCACCCGGCCCCCCCAGAACTTGATGATCGAGATCTCCTTGCGGGCGGCGGACGCGCCGTGGGTGTCCATCAGCCAGGCCGCATGCAGCGTCATCAGGCGCAACGCGTGGATCTCGGCCGCGGAATCGGCGACCCAGTTCTGGACCGTCTGCTTCCGGGCCAGCGGCTCCCCGAACACCGTCCTGGAGACGGCCCGCTCGCACATCATGTCGAACGCCCGGTTGCACTGCCCTATCCACCGCATGACGTGGTGGATGCGGCCGGGCCCCAGCCGCTTTTGCGCGAGGACGAACGCCTGTCCCTCCTCCCCCATCAGGTTGCCCGCGGGCACCCGGACGTCCTCGTACACGATCTCCGCGTGGCCCCCGGGCCGGTCCAGGGGGTGGTCCGGCTCGTCCATGGTCCCGATGTTGCGCAGCACCCGGACACCCGGCGTGTCCGCGGGGACCAGGATCATCGACATGCCCTGGTACGGGTGGACGTCCGGATTCGTCTGGGCCATCACGATCAGCAGGTCGGCGGTGGCCCCGTTGGACGTGAACCACTTGTGCCCGTTGATGACCCACTCATCGCCCACCCGCTGGGCGGTCGTGCGGATCATCGTCGGGTCCGCCCCGGCTCCCGGCTCCGTCATCGAAAAGGCGGACCGGATGCTGCCGTCGAGCAGCGGCCACAGCCACCGGGCCTTCTGGTCCTCCGTGCCGGCGAGTGCGATGAGCTCGGCGTTGCCGGAATCGGGCGCGTTGTTGCCGAAGACGATGGGGGCGTACAAGGACGTGCCGAGGATCTCGTGCATGAGCCCGAGCTTGACCTGGCCGAACCCCTGGCCCCCGAGCTCGGGTCCCAGGTGCGCCGCCCACAGGCCCCGCTGCTTGACCTCCTGCTTCAGCGGGTCCGTCAGGCGGGTCAGGCGCTGGACCGTCATCGGGACGACCTCGAGAGGCCAGACCTCCGTCCGGACGAACTCCCGCATCCAGTCGAGCTGCGACTGGAACTCAGGTTCGGTCGAGAAGTCCCACGTCACGCGCGCCTCCTGCCCGTGGCTTCTACTGCGGGGTCAGGCTGACTACGGCCTTTTTCAAGGGGTCGATCGTCACGACCGTCTCGCCCTTCCGGGGAGGCTTCACACCCGCAGCCAGGGCCAGGACGGTCCCGTCCTCGAAGACCGCGCGGCCACGGCTGTCGAGGTTGCGGAAGACGCCTGTGTACGTCACGTGCCGGGGAGGGTCTTTGGGAACCACCCCGATACCCGCCACCCACACCACTTCTTTGTTCTCGATACCGGCGTGGACGTACTTGCCCTTCCAGAGCGCCAGTGCCTTCACCTCGTGGGTGCGGGTAGTGAAGCTCTCGATGCGGTCGCTGATGGCGTACGCCTTGCCGCCCTGGAACTGCAGCCGGCCAACGCTCACGTCCGCGACGACCCCCTGCTCGTCCGGCACCCTGGGGCCGGACTCCAGGATCCCCTTGGGACTTTCAGCCGAGCAGGCTCCCAGGATCCCCACGATCACCAGGGCCACGGCCGCGGGCCTGAGCCGGCGCGAGTGACGGATCAGGACCCCCTGGGGACATCGGCGGGAAAGGGCTGCCCGGGTACTCCGGGACCGGCACCCGGCGCGCCCGGAGGCGGACTGGCACCGTCACCGCCTGTACCGCCGCCCCCGCCCGTACCGGGGGCCGGGACGCCCGCACCCGCGCCCCCGCCGAACCGCGCCGGGTCGAACTTCTCGGAAAGACCCGGCAAATCCGGGGACCCGAAGGAAAGAATGGGTCCGAGGGTGGTGGTGACGACGTTGTCGACCGGAAGCACGACCTCCTGCTTTTCGCCGATTTCGCGCAACTGGTAGATCATCGTTCGTTCGCGCACGGGCTCCCGGGTGCGCCCCTGCTTGACGCCTTCGTACTGCCTCTTCAAAAACTTCGATCCCCGCTTCTGGGGGCCGATCAGCCGGCGGAAGTCCACCTGCTTGTCGATGCTGATCTCCTCCCGGACGCTGATCAGGTTCCCGTCCTTCACATAGAAGGCCATCTTCCGGAAGGACGGCAGGCTCGGCAGGGCGGCCGAGGTCCCACGGGCACTGCGCTTGGGGAGCGCGGCGGGAGCGAGGTCATACCTCTTCACCCCCGCGGTGTCGAGCCCCTTCTTGACCTCCTTGGCCTCGTCGGTGTCCGGCGGCTCCTTTTTCTGCTTGGCGTCGAAGTCGCGTAGGAATGGGTCATTCGCTGGGACGTATTCGATCTCGTCGGGATTGAACTCCCTTACGGCCGCTCCCTCGCTGATCGCCCGTCTCACGTACTGGTTGACGTAGATGGCGTCCAGCGGCGGGTTCTTGCCCACCGTCAACGATCCCGACCGGTTGACCTGCGCCGTCAGCGGGGGGGCGGCGGCGTAGTCGAGGACCCACTTCTTCTCGAACAGCCCCTGGAACAGTGCCGGGTCGGGGGGCTCGTTTTTGGACACCTGCTGCTGGGACGTGAAGATTGCGATGAACAAGCCGGGGACGAGCTCGGCGTTCTCGAGCTTCAGCGCCAGTGCGTCGTCGCTGACGATGATCTCGAAAGCGTCCCCCCCGTCAACCTTCAGCTTCACCCCGTACCGCAGGTCGTCCTGGATCCGCCCGTCCACGGTCACCGTCTGCTCGGCGATGGCGGCACGTCCCTCGATGCCATCGGCCTTTTTGATCTCGGGCTGGTCCGGCACCGCCTCCGTGTAAACGAAGTCCTTTGGAAGCGCCTCGACCTTGCTGAGCGCCGCAAGTACCTCCTGCTCCGGGATCTGGCGCTCGCCGCACCCGGCAAGAAGTCCGGCCACCAGCACGACGACAGCCAGCTGCTTCATATGCCCACGTCCAGTTTGAGGACCTTGCGGAGCAGCGTCCGTGGGAACACGAAGTCGCGATGCACGCTCAAGACGAACAGGCCCTTGTTCTCGAACCAGGCGAACACATTCTGCTGGTTTCCACCCGTGGAGTAGATCACGGTGTCCTCGACCTTCAGCACCTGCGGCTTGGTCGACCCGAGCAGCCCGATCACGGTCGACCTGAACCGCGGACTCTTCGGCCGGGCCAGCCGGTTGAAACGGCTTATCTGCAGCGTCGCCCGCAGCAGCTCGCCCTCGCGGAGACTGAAGACGGCGAGGCTGTCGATGTAGGGCCTGTCGACTCTCTTGACGATCTTGGAGACGTCCTCAAGTTTTGTCTGGAGGCCCAGAATCTGGGACGGGAACGTGATCGTCGGTGCGTCAACCGGTCCCGCCCCCGTCAGCACGTCACCCGGGCTCTTGCCGCGACAACCGGTCGCGGCAAACGAAACGACCAGGACCAGGATGAGGAGCTTCCTCAACGGACTGTCAGAGCTCCACGGGCGAAGGTGAGACCCTCGTCGGTGACGTTGTACTGCCCTGGGCCGGGCGTGAACTCCCAGACCTGCCCCGGCTTGAGCGGCCCTGAGCTGAAGTTCCCGCCGGACCCGCTCGCCGTATAGGTCCTGAACTTGCGCTCGGGGATCGTGTCCTTGTTCGTCACCCTGAGCACCGTCCCTCGGGCGAACTCCACCTCGGGGTTGGGGGCGTAGTACGGACTGTCGGTTACAAGGGCAAGCTCGAAGTACTCCTTTTTGGGAGCTACCGTCGGCGCGGCAGTCACCTGCACGGCTTTGGGTGCGGGCGTCGGGGTCGCCACACCAAGCGCGTTCGGCGCCGGAGTGGATCTCGGGTCCGGCGTCGGCGTCTCGCCTAGACGCCGGTTCTCGCCTCCCTTGACATCCAGCGGCACTTCACTACCAACGCTGGCAGGCTTACCGCAGCCGGCGACGCCGAGGATCAGCAGCAGAACCAGGCCAAGTGCTTGCATCGACTTTCTCATTTGGTCACCTCTTCGGGGGCTCCGTTTTCTTCCTCTCCACAACTCCTGAACGCTGGACAACGTCCTCTGAGGTCCCGAGGTACGACTGGATCACGCGTTCGTCGTTCAGCACGACCTCCGGTTTGCCGCGCAGGATCACGGCCCCCTGTTCCATCGCCACGAGCTCGTCGGAGATCGCCGAGATCAGAGGCATGTCGTGTTCAATGATGAGCATGCTGCAGCCCGTCTCGAAACGGACGCGGCGCAGCAGCGGCGCCAGGCCCTCAGACTCGGCCTGCGCGATGCCGGTGGAGGGCTCATCGAGCATCAGCAGCTTCGGCTCCGCGGCCAGGACGCAGGCGAGGTCGGTGATGCGCCGAAGTCCGGTGGACAGCTCCTTGACGAACTTGTCCCTGAACGCGCCGAGCTCGAGAAGCTCGATCAGGCGCTCGGCCCGCCGTCGGACCCTGCGCTCGGACGCCCTCACCTGCGGGACCTGCAGGGCGGTCAGTGCGATGTTGCGGACCTCCAGCTTGCGCTCCAACGACACGAGGATGTTCTCAAACACGGTGAGGGACGGGAACAGGCGGGCGTCCTGGAATCGCCTGACCAGCCGCAGCTTCGCCCGCTCCTCGGGAGCCATCTTCGTGATGTCGACGCCGTCGTAGACGATGCTGCCGGAGTCGGGGATCTGGTACCCGGAGATGAGGTCGAACAGGGTGGTCTTCCCGGCCCCGTTCGGGCCAATGAGGCCGAGGGACTCCCCCTCCCGCAGCACGAACCCGGCGGACCGGACGGCCTGGATGCCTCCGAAGGACTTCGTCACGTCCTTCACCTCGAGGATCGTCCTGGCGTGTTCCAGCTCGTACTGGCGCAGGTCCTTGTCGCCCTTCACGCCCGACCCGGGGCCCTCCGTCAGCGCGCCGGTCCCCTTGACGTAGACGGCGCGAAGGATGTCCGGACGGCGGAGCAGCTCCTTGGTCTCGCCGAAGAACTTGACCTCGCCCTTTTCCATGAAGATCGCTCGTTCGGCCACCGTCAGGGCGACGTTCACCGACTGCTCGACGATGATGATCGTCGTTCCCTGGGCGTTGATCCGGCGCACCACCTCGACGAGCTGCTGGACGACAGCTGGCGACAGTCCGAGGGACAGTTCGTCGATCATCAGCAGCCGGGGCTTGCTCAAAAAGGCCTGGGCCAGCGAGAGCTGCTGCTGCTCGCCTCCGGACAGCAGCTGGGCGCGCTCGTTGCCCCGCTCCTTGAGGATCGGGAAGATCCCGTAGATCTCCTCGAGGCGCTCGTTGCCCTCCTTTTCGTCGGACAGCCAGTTGCCGAGGGTCAGGTTTTCCCGCACGGTCAGGTCCGGGAACACCCCCCGGCCTCCGGGCATGTGGATCACCCCGCGCGACGCTACCTCGTGCGGCGGCATGTGGGTGATGTCCCGTCCGTCGAAGACGATCGCGCCGTTGGACGCCTCCTGGGTGCCGCTGATCGCCTTGAGAAGCGTGGACTTCCCTGCCCCGTTGGTGCCGAGCAGGGCAATGAGCTGCCCCTGTTCCACGTCGAAGTCAACCCCGAAAAGGACCTGGACCCCGCCCTCGTACTCAACGTCCACGTCGCGGCAGACGAGAAGTTTCCCGCGACCTGCCTCCTTCGCCCTCCGCCATTCCGCCGACGCGAGCTGCGAGGCAATCGCAGCCCTGACATCTCGCTCGTAGAGCGACGCCGAACTCAGCCTGATGAGGGAGGAAAGAAGCATAAATGGCGCCGCGGCGAACAATGCTCCCTGTACCCCGTACCTCGGCTCGAGGTAGTTCACCGCGACGGTGCTGAGGATGACCCCCGGCAACGTCGCCAGAACCCGGACTGCAAGCCCCAGTGTCCTTATGTGGGCCGGCAGGATCTGGACGAACAGCACACCGCTGGCAGGGCCGAGCAGCGAAGAGGCGGCTCCGAAAGCGAAGTTCACCGCGATGAGCAGCCACAGAGGCGGACCGCTTGCCTCCACGAACGCAAATAGCGACCCGCCTACGCCCAAGAGGCCGCTCAAAACAAGCACTCGGGAAGGCCTGCGGCGGAGCAGGACGTCCACCAGTCCGCCAGCGAGGAACCCAAAGGGCAGCGCGACCAAGCCGCCGACGATCGCCAGAACCGTCCTCTCCCCAAGGTCGAGGCCGTAATGCTCGACCAGAAAGACTGCGAAGAAGAACCCGTAAACCCGGTCTGCCGCGGTGTCGGGAATGTCGGCGATGAAAAGGCGCCGCAGCGTTCTGATCGCCCATACCGTCCGCCAAGCCTCGCCGATGCTGGGCGACTCCTCGGGCTGTCGCGCGACCTCCTCCGAAGCCCCCAGCGCGCGCCGCTCCATGTATCCACGGATCGGCTCCTTGAGGACGAACAGAACGGCGATCGACAACACCATGAGGATCGGCCCGGTGATCAGGAACGGAAGCCGCCAGTAGAGCCCGCCCTTGGCCGACAAGATGAGCCCCGCCACGATGGCCGGAGCGGCCAGTCCGAGGATCCGGCTGATGACGCCGTTGAGGGCGAAGACCTTCCCCCGCGACTCCGGCGGGTAGTAGTCCGCCTGGAGGGAGAACAGCGGCGTACCCAGAGCAGTGTCGCCGATGGCATCACCAGCCCGGGACGCTCCTAGAGTCGCAACGGAGCTGCTCCCGGCGGTGAACACCGAGAAAAGTCCCGTCAGGAAGGCTCCGGCAGCCACTATCGGCAGGCGCCTCACCCGATCGGACAGGTACGCCAGATAGATGTAGACGAACGTCAGGAAGAACCCCACCACCGAAAGGGCATTGAATACTGCCGTCAGGTCGAGCTCCAGGTCCCGGATGATCTCGGGAGCGGCCGCTCCGAAGGCCCTACCGTCCACGGCCGTGACGGCCCCCAAGATCGTGAAGAAGATGATGGGCTTAAGCCCGTATGGAGTCTTCTTCAGTTCCTTGTAGTTCGCCGCTTCACGGAGCAGCCCCGTGAATTCCTGCTTCCCCTTCTCCAGGAAGCTGGGCTCCTTGGAAGGCCCCGGGGGCGCAACAGCGGCCGGAACGGGAGTGATGACTTCCGCCACAACGATGTCGTCGGCTCGCGTCGCGTCGCCCGGCTCGTCGCCCCGACCCTTCCCTCTCCTGCTCAAGACCCCGTCTCCTCCTGCCTCGCCACCTCTGTGGCCTGCGGGGCCACCACCTCACCGGCCGCCTGGACTCCCGCTGCCGCGGCTCCAAAGGCGGCGGTCTCCTGATCCGAGACTCGCCGCGCAGCCACCAATCGGCCGCGGCCACCGTACAGCTGACTGTCGGCACGGTAACGACGGTCGATGGGCATGGCGGCCAGGCCCGCGTCGGGAATCGGCTCCGCCAGGGGGATGAGCTTCTGGGCCAGGGTCTGCGGATCCATGTCGGCGAACAGGCTCGGGACGATCATCTGACGCCGCTGGGCGACGATCCTGAGGATGCCGTCCCGGAAGCTGACGAACAGCGAGGCAAGGCCCCCGGGCGCCATGTACAGCAGGGCCAGCACGCCGATCGGGCCGATGATGAACTGGATGATCTCGTTGGTGAACAACTGACGCATGGCGAAGTAGATGCCGCCGATGACCACGCCGAACACCGAGCCCACCCCTCCGGCTACCGCGAACAGGAACAGGTCCAGGCTCAACTGGGCTGGGAAGTCGGCCTGCTGGACCGCGCGCTGATGATGAGCCAGCAGGACCCCCGCGAACCCGCACAGATACCCCGACACCCCGAAGGCCATGAGCCTCATCCTGATGGGGTTGATCCCGAAGGACCTCACGTTGTTCTCGTTCTCACGCAACGCGATGAGCACCCGTCCGGGCCTGCTCCGTCTGAGCCCCGTCACGACGACGATCGCCAGCAACAGGCAGAGAAGGGTCAGGTAGTACATGCTGCGCTCGTCCTGGAAGTCGAACAGGAACAGGCTGGGCCGGTCCACCTTCTCCGGGAGCAGCCAGCCGAAGTACTCGGGCTTGAACAGCGCGGCGTTGACGGCGAAGGCCATGGCATAGGTGGCGGCGCCCAGGAACAGCCCCTGGATGCGCAGCGCGGGTATCCCGATCAGCAGCGTGATCGCCGCGGTGAGGACCGGGACGAGGAACAAGGCAATCCAGAACGGGACGTCCGCCTTCTCCGTCAGCGCACCTCCAATGACCGCGCCGACGGCCACAAACGCGAACTGGCCGAGGCTGACCTGGCCGGCCCACCCGGTAAGAACCGTCAGCGAAAGGAGCGCGATCGTCACGATCGCGAAGTGCCCCCCGAGGTTCGTCTGCTTGGCGTTGGCCACCCAGGGGAACAGCAGGATCCCGATGATGCCGATCGCGATGCCGAATCGACGCCAGAGCCGCACCCCCGACACCTCCAGCATCTCCTTGGGAATGGGCCGCGGCTCCTCCGTCGCCTTCCAGCTGGACGACTCCGACTCCTCGCTGCGGCGCGAGCGCTTTTTACCCAGACCCTGGAACACCAGTCCCGCGAGCAGGAACACGAACAGCCCGACATCGACCAGCGCCACCTGCGACTCGTACTTGAACCTGACCGCCTCCCGGACGACGGAAATGATCAGAGTTGCCACGGCGGCGGTGGGAAGGCTGCGCATGCCCCCGAGGACGGCCCCCCCGAGCGCGACCACGAGGAGCTCCGGAGGGGCGACCCCGGATGAGAACTGCCCCTGGACCGACCCCGTCAGCACGACGGCGATGCCCGACAGGATCCCGGCGATGAGCCAGACGATCATCGACAGGTTTCCCACGTTGATGCCCAGCAGCCGAGCCCTCTCGGCGTTCTCAGCAGACGCCCGCACGGCAATGCCCGTCCTGGAGAAGCGGAGGAACAGCGCAAGGCCCACCATCGCCAGGATCGACATGCCGATCGAGAACAGGTGGATGAACCCGAACGACAAAGGCAGGTCACCCAGCTGGAACGTGAAGTCCTTGAAGGGGAGCTTCTCTGCCAGGCCCCTCCCCGCAATGACATCCTGCGTCCGGTCCTGGACATCGCCGAAGATCGGCAGCGTCCCAATGAACCCCGACGCATAGCCGATCGCGGGAATGATGGCGATCGTGATGACGGTCAGGACCAGACGAGGCGAGTTGAAGAAGCGCCTGATAAAGGCAAGCTCCACCGCCAGCGCGACCAACGCGGCCACGAGGATGCCGGCGACGAAGCCGAGGAAGTAGGGATACTCCGCCACCACCACGGTGTTGAACGTGAACACGCCCCCGGCCGCCCCCAGCGCCGCCTGGGCGAAGTTGATGATCCGGTGGCTTCGGTAGATCAGCACCAACCCCACCGCGAGAAGCGAGTTGAGTAGCCCGTAGACGATCCCCGAGAAGATCGTCGCCGTGGGCGGCTTGATGACAAGCTGCAGGAACAGAGTCGCTGCAACAAAGGCCCCGACGGTAATGGCCAGCGCTCGAACGCGGGTACGGTCCTGCAGGAGCTTGGGCATTGGGCTACTCCGGTCGGAGGTTGCTGATCAGGGTGTCGTAACTCAACGTCGCTTCGGGAGTGCAGGTCTTTTTGCGCTCGTCGTCGGACCGCTCCTTGAAAGGCGCCTCCGCGCCCCCGAATGCCTGGTGGGCCTTTTGGGTGTCGGCGTTGTTCTCGGTTGTGCACTGGGTGTCCACCTGCTGGGCCACGATCGCGCCGCCGAACTGGGTCGTTATCGCGTAGTTGAAGTTGGACTTGTAGCTGGTCCCGTCCGCATCGATCACATCGAGGAGGGCGTTCACGAACCACGCCTGGAACGGCTCGCCGCAGGCGTCGAAGACCGGGCGCGACAGGACCGAACCCGTGATCCTCATGCTCATGAAGTTGCCAGGGTCGACACCGACGGTGTCGATCTTCTCGCGCTCCGCTTCTGCCACCGAGTTGTCCTTCCCGATCTCCACGGGCGTGGGCAGAATCAGGACTCCCGGCTTCGGCTCGAAGACATTGGAGTCCTGGCCGCTGCGCCGCACGATCTTGGTCAGGTAGATCCCTGCTGGGCGGCTCTCGCTGATCGAGGCCTTGAGAACCTCGTAGGTCTGCTCGACGATCGTCTGCGAGCCGAACCTGATCTCGGGTTCGACCGTCGTGAATGTGTAGTCATCTCCGGTCGTCGTCTTCACGTCCTTGATCGTGCGCTCGAAAAAGGGTGGCAGCCGGAAGGTGCCGAGAGTAGCGACGTTCTGGTATCCGCGCACCCGGAACTGGTAGGTGCCAGGCAGGGGGCGGTTTCGGATGTCAGTCGTGGCCGGGTCCTTGGCGAACGCCGTCCGGGCCGCGGGAGGACACTTGTCAGGGGGCGGGGGCGGGGGCGTAGCGCCGCGCCCAGGGGTAGGGCGCGGCGTCTTGAACGGACCCCCCGTGTCCACCACCCCGATGGGGTCCTCAGGAGGAACCGAGTTGGGCGGTCCGGCCGGCTTCGAGACGGGAGGGACCCCGAATACCAGCTCGGTGGCCTCCTTCTTCACCTTCACTCCCGATTGTGGGGCCCTCGCGCAGCCGGAAGCCGTCAGCGCGACCACCGCCAGCAGAGCGAGAACCAGCTCACGCCGCTTTCTGCGGGGCACGGGTCTTCTCCTTTCGGGTCAGGGCGCCGAGGGACGGCGCATAGGGGTTCTTGAGTGAGAGACGCGAGATCGCGGCGATCGAGCGCAGCGTGAAGGAGTGCGCCTGGCTGATGCGCTTGCGCAATGACCTCGACAGCTCCTCCGCGGTGACCGCGTCGTCGGTCGTGACGTCCGGCCGCAGGTCGCCCCACAGTGTTCGGGTCACGAGCCACGCGAATTCCGTGTGCTCGTCGTCGGGGATCACCCGGTCCAGGAACATCAGGGGGGTGTCCGACTCGTGCCGGTAGCCGAAGTCCAGACACAGGTCCCGCCACTCCGCATAGGCCAGGGCTATGCGCTCCGGGGGCCCCTGCCTCAGGGCCCAGGTACGGCGCTTGGACCTCTTGTAAGCCTTCACCGCGCCCGGGTACGTGAAGTAGATAAGCGCCAGGAAAAGCAGGATCGGCACAAGGACCAGCAGCGCGGCCCTGATCTGCTCGAACAGGTAGCTCCTGGGGTCGGTCTCAAAGGGGACGAAGATCTGCACGGCGATCTCATCGGACGCCGCCACGTTGCGGTTCTGCTGGGACTGCTGTCCGAACGAGGACTTGGCCTGGGTCGGGTTACCGATGATCGGCAGCCACTTGTAGCCGGGGAAGTAGACCTCCAGGAACGAAGCGCCGTGCTTGGGGCGGACGGAGTAGACGCCGGCTTCCTTGTCGCCTCCGTCGAAGCCATAACCGATCCGCGATGGGACGCCGATCCAGCGGGCTAGCATCGCCTGGCCAGCCACGATCTCGTAAGGGGTTCCCTCCTTTTTGCCGGCCAGCATGTCCTGGACCTTGTCCGGAGGCACGTCCACCGGCGTTCCCTGTCCGGCCGCCACCACCGTGTCCAGGAACTTCGTCCGGACGAACTCGAGCTCGGCCCACTTCGAGGTCTTCGGCGCCTCCTTGATCAGGGCCTGAACCGCCGGGGGCGGCGGCGGGAGCTCCAGGTAGCTGCTGGTGTCCACCTCTCCGATCTGCTCGGGCAGGGGCGCCGTGACCTTGACCAGCTCCTCCACGGTCGGGATGCGGGCCGCCGTCACCGCGTACTTCAGGCCTTCCTGGATCGTGCCCTGGCTGAGACGGATGTTGCCCGTCCGGCTGTCGTAGGCCAGGGCCGGACCCTCGGCCCGGATACCGAACAGGTTGGGCAGGCCCGGCAGGACCGCCCCGGTGAGCCCCTTGACCTCGAAGGTCGCAACGACGCCCGCGACGACCTCGCTGTCGATGACACCGGTCTCGGGGATCTCGGCGATGCGACTCTCGGCGAAGGGAGGCAGCTTCCAGGCGTTCTGCTCATAAACGTCGAGCCCACCCATGCGCCAGGGCCCCGTCACCTGTGAGTCCACGGTGAACAGAACCCTGTCCGGGACCTTGCTCAGCGGGATCGCCTTCGGCTTCTGAGCCGACTGCGTCGGGTCGAAGATCGGTGGGGGGAACAGGAAAGTCGTCTGGGTCGCCAGGACCGCGAGAGCCCCCGTGATCGCTCCGATAAGCGGGAGAGCGCGGGCGGCACGGCGGAGCTCGAAAGCGATCGATCGCTGCTCGGTGTCCCCGTCGAGCTCGATTCCGGACAGGGTGCCGAGGCCGATAGCGAACAGCACCAGGCACATGAGGCCACTGAGGATCCTGGCGTCCTTCGGAACGCTGATGGCGCCGAATGCCACGATCGGCAGGGGGACCATCATCCCCAGCGAGGGCCGGCGCAGCTCGATGGCCACCCAGGCCGCGGAAAAGCCGAGTCCTCCCATCAGCCAGCCGAGAATGGCCCGCCATCCGAGTTCGAAAGCCACGGGCGGACGCTGGACATCCCCCGACTTGACCGCCTCCCTGACGAACGGGCCGAGGTCGATGATGTCCGAGAACGACCCGGCGAAGACCGTCATAAGCACACCGATGGCGCCGATGGCCCCGGCGATGGCGACCGACATCATGATCGGGTTCTGGATCCGGCGCGCCCTGACCGCAACCGCTACACCCATGAGGCCCGCCACGGCCGCATAGATGCGGGGTGCGATGCCGAGGAACACGCCGCCGACCATGACCGCGGCCGCGAGGGTCGAGAAGGACACAACCACGCCCAAGCGCTCCGCCGGCACCTTCGGGTCGAACCCAGTCGTCTTCTGGGGGACGCCCTCTTCCTCCGGCAGTCCGGTTTCGAGCTGATCCGGCGCGTTCTCCTCGATCTGCTGGAGGTCGCCGGTCTGCTCTGCCGAGTCCTTGGGCGTCGTGACTGCCATCAGCGGCTCCCCGCTCCGATGTCGTGGTAAAGCGCGGTGGCGAGGTCCTGTCCCGGGTGGACACCCGCGACCTGGCACCCGAGTGCCGTCGCCACGCTCAGCGTCTCGGTGTTGGCCTCGTCCCAGATGAGGGCCACGACGAGAATGGACACCCCCTTGTTGAGCAGCAGGCGCAGCTGCGCCGCGTCGGCGGCCAGGAGTTTGGGAGTGATGAGGATGTTGTGGGCGTCCCTGCGGGGGTCGGTTATGAGCCTGCTGATGACTTTGGACAGGGGCACCCGGGCCATCTCGACCCTGGCAAAGGAGTCCAGCAGGCTCAACTGGGCCGTTGACCCTCTGAGCTCCCTGGTCAAGGGGCCGTTGTTGGTCTCGCAGCGGATCTCGTAGCCGTCCCTGAGGTGGCGGACGCCCAGGGAAGCCGCCGCCCTGACGCCCATCTCAAAGGACTCGGAGTGGTCCCCGTCCTGGCTGTGGCTGCCTCGGTCGGTGTCCAGGATGATCGTGATGTGGTCGGTGATGCCCTCTTCGGCCTCCCGGACCATCAGCTTGCCCATTCTCGCCGACGCCCTCCACACGATCCGTCGCAACTCGTCACCGGGCTTGTACTCGCGCATTCCGTAGAACTCCAGTCCCGAAGGCCAGGGACGCGAGAACGGCGGCCGGATGGGCGGGTCCTCGTAGCGCCGGGTCAGAGGACGGTCCGACACGAACTCAATACGGGGGTGGACGAGCATCTCGAACTTCTCGGCGAGCACCGTCTCCCGCTGCGTCAGGCCCAACGGGTCGTTGGTCACCGCCACAAGCGGACCGATGTCGTACACGCCGCGTCGGGTGCAACGGAGTCCGTACGTGTGGCTGACGGTGCTTCCTCGGCGCAGCTTCGAGATGGGGACCTTCACGGTCGTGCCCAGCCGCTCCGGCACGCGCTCCTCCAGGATGAAGGTCGAAACCCCGCGCTCCGCGACCAGCTGCACCTCCACGTCCATCCGGTCGCCTTCGTGGGCCCGGGGGCGCAGACCGAGGCGCTCCCCTTTGAGCTTCAGGTTCTTGGGCGCCAGCAGGTAGCTGGTGATGACTAGAGCGGCGGTGCCGTAAGCGAAGATGTACAGGGCGTTTCCGGCCACCACCCTGGCGATGACCCAGGGGATGACGGCGGCGACGATGGCGATCTGGCCGGTGCGGGTGAGGTGCAGCTTGCGCTGGAGGTTCAGGAACCGCGCCCGGACTCCCTTGGCCGAGACGGCGTCCGAGGTGCGGTCCCGAAACAACAGAAAGCGCTGCCGGACACCCTTCTTTTGGGTCGGCAGCTTTTTGCGCCTGACCTCAGGCGCGCCGCCATCGCCAACGGCCTTCTTGCGACCGGGCAGAACCTTCATCTAGCCGAGCCTCCCGCGCGATTCACGATCTCTCCTGCGTGCCTTGGGGACTGCGGGCTCGTGCACTGCACCTCCGGAGCGATGCCCATCTCAACAGCGCGCGGAGTTCGGAGCGAGAATACATAGTAAGGGCGCGCGGTCGAGCGGGAGGCATCGTGCTTCTCTGACGCACAACAGGCCGGGCCGGTTCATGCAAGGCTTGGGTCCTACCCCCAACGCGCCGGGCCTGAACCCCTCGGCGGGGGCGGACGTTGTTCAAGGACGGGGGCCGGCGCGCAGCTAGAAAGGGGGTGGGCGACACGGACACCGACTCGAGATCTCAGCACTGGATCAGGCAGTACCCACCTCTGGTGTCGCTGGTCATCTCGCTGCTGATCGCTTTCCTGGTCCTGCCATCGTCGCTGAACCTCCCCCAGTCCAACCCCTCCACGGTCTTGGAGTTCGCGCCGGTCCCTCCCGAGGACGACGACCCTCCCCCGCCGCAGGACGGGTCCCTCTCCTCCCTCGGCCTCGGTTCGTCCAGCAGCCTGTCCACCGACACCGCCGAGAACCTGGTCACGGAGCAGACGGGGGGCCCGGGAAGCACCAAGGGGCCCATCACGAAGACGAAGAACGACAAGAGGTGCGTGGGGAGCCCCCCACGCCAGACCGAGGACCCGAACTCACCCCCGTGCGTCGCGTTCTTCGACGGCGACAACGGGGGCGCCACCTGGCAGGGGGTCAGCAAGGAAGAGGTGACGGTCCTCGTGTACAGCAGCGCGGTCCTCACCACCGACGAAAGGGACCCTTCAGGTGGAGAAGGAACCCACCAGTCACCCCCGGGCGGCAGCTACTGCGACGTGGACGGCCCCGCCGACACCGACCCGGCCTGCCTCGAGTCCCTGCGCGACACCAACGACCACCGGGAAGTCCGGGTCACGCGGGCGATGTCCAGGTTCTTCAACGACCGCTTTCAGACCTACGGCCGGCACGTGCACTTCTGGATCTACTACACGGCTAGCAGCGCGACGGCCGCGAGTCGCAGGTCCGACGCCCAGGGCAACTGGGAGAAACTGAAGCCGTTTGCGGTCATCGACCGCGCGTTCTTCGGAGGCTTCAACCAGGCGTACGCGGAGGGGATGGTCCGGAGGCGGGCGTCGGTTTACGGAAACTTCGTGGCCCTGGAGAACTCCTTCTACCGCAGGTACCAGCCGTACATCTACTCGTTCTGGCCCGACGTCGAGCACTGGGTCGATCAGTTCGTCAGCTACGTCTGCCAGAAGGTGACCCCCGTCTCCAAGGTCTCTCACGCCGGAACCGACGAGACGGGGCAGCCGATGAACGGCCGGGACCGCCGCTACGGCCTTTTGTCCACCAGCGATCCCGGCTTCCCCGGACTGCAACGCTTCGCGAAACTTGCCGAGGAGGGCATCCGAAGGTGCCCCAACGCGCCGAACATCGTGGGCTCCTGGACCTTCCCACGGCACCAGTTCGCCACCGACAGCGACACCGGGGCCATACGAAAGGCCCGGGAGAACGTGGCCGGCATGGTCCAGCAGAAGGTGACGACCGTCCTGTGGCTCGGTGGTTACGAGACGGAGCACACCAAGGCCGCCGACGAGCAGGGATGGCATCCGGAGTGGGTGGTCGCCGGGGACCTGCTCAACGACTCCATCGAGGAGGCGCGCTTCCAGAACCAGGACGTGTGGAAGCACGCGTGGGTCGCCTCCAACACCCTTCGGGAGGACAACACAGCCAGCGCCCCCTGCGCCCAGGCCTACCGGGAGGCCGAGCCGAGCGGCCGGAAACTCGACGAGGGCAGCGCCTGCTCCGTCTACCGGGCCTTTTTCATGCTTTTCAAGGCGATCCAGGTGGCAGGGCCGAGGTTGAGCCCGACCTCCGTGGACCAGGGGCAGCATGCGATTCCGCGTCAGGCGAGCACGAACCCGTACGTCGCGGCCTGCTTCTACGACCCGGGTGACTACACCTGCGTGAAGGACGCCCAGGAGTCGTGGTGGGACCCGAATGCACCCGACCCCGACGGCAACCCCGACCAACGAGGGTGCTGGCGACTGGTGGCGGGCGGCCGCCGCCACCTGGCAGGTGAATGGCCACCCGGGGACCAGCTCTTCGTCAACCCCGGGTCCGCGCCGTGCAACAACGTCGGCCGCGACGACGTGTACATCTCGGTATGAACGGCGGCCCGAGGCGT
>DATLNZ010000143.1 GCA_035536535.1 Actinomycetota bacterium
CGCGATCATGTTCGCGGACATCATGCTGCCGCTGGCCTCGCTTGGGATCGGTTTCGAGATCCGCGAGGGGGGTCCGGTGGTGGACGAGCCGATCCGCTCAATGGAGCAGATCCGAGGGCTGCCGCGGATCGCCGTGAAAGAGGCCGTCCCGGCGGTCATGGAGGCTATCTCCCTCGTCCGCGGCGAGCTGAACGGACGGGTGCCCCTGATCGGCTTCTCCGGGGCGCCGCTCACCCTCGCCTGCTACCTCGTGGACGGGCGCCCCAGCCGCGAGTTCTCCGAGACGCGCTCGTTCATGTTCCGCGAGCCGCACGCCTGGGACGAGCTCATGACGCGGCTGACCGACATGGTCGTCGAGTACCTGACCGAGCAGGCGGCGGCCGGAGTGCAGGCCGTGCAGCTTTTCGACAGCTGGGTGGGGGGCCTCGGCCCGTCGGACATGGAGAGGTTCGTCCTGCCCTACACCCGCCGCATCTTCGACGCGATCGCGCACCTCGGCCTGCCCAGGATCAACTTCGGGACGAACACCCACGGGTTCCTGGAGCTGATGGCGGCACCCGACTGCGAGGTCGTCGGCGTGGACTGGCGGGTCCCCCTGGACGAGGCGTGGCGCAGGATAGGGCCGGACCGCGGCATCCAGGGCAACCTCGATCCCGCCGTACTTTTCGGCCCCCCGGACCTGATCAAAGCCCGCGTCAAAGACGTCATGGACAGGGCCGGCGGCCGGCCGGGGCACATCTTCAACCTCGGACACGGCGTGCTCCCCGGGACGCCGCTGGACAGCCTCAAGTTGATGGTGGACGAGGTGCACGCGTCATGACCGTCGGCGTGATGCTGATGGCCTACGGGAGCCCCAGGACGCTGGACGAAGTTCGTCCGTACCTGCAGGACATCCGCGGCGGGCGTCCACCCTCAGACGAGGGGGTGCAGGAATTGACGGAGCGCTACCGCCGAATCGGGGGTTCGTCGCCTCTCGTGGACATCACCCAGCGCACGGCGCGGGCCCTGGAGGCCCGGCTCGGCCCGGACCGCTACCGCGTTCGCGCGGGTATGAAGCACTGGCACCCGTACATTGCCGAGTCGGCAGCCGACCTCGAGGACTGCGACCGCGTCATCGGGCTGGGCCTGGCCCCTCACTTCTCGCACATGAGCATCGGCGGCTATGAGTCTCGGCTTCGCGATGCGCTGCAAGGAGGCCCCGACGTCTCAGTGGTCAGGTCGTGGTGGCGGGAGCCGGCGTTTGTGGAGTTCACTTCCGCGGCCCTGCGCGATGCACTGGCAGATTGGGAGCCGAGCGGCACACGCGTGTTCTTCACCGCCCACAGCCTCCCGGAGAGAATCCTCGAGCAGGGCGACCCCTATCGCGATCAGCTCTCGGAGTCCTCAAGGCTGGTCGCCGAAGCCGCCGGCGTCGACGGCTGGGAGTTCGCCTTCCAGAGCGCCAGCCACACCGGCGTCCCCTGGCTCGGCCCGGACATCCTCGACCGCCTCGATGCTTTCGCCGCCGAAGGAGGCAGGCGTGCGGTCGTGGTGCCCATCGGGTTCGTGAGCGAGCACCTGGAGATCCTGTTCGATGTCGACGTCGAGTGCGTCGAGAAGGCTCAGGCGATCGGGCTGGAGTTGCGGCGCACGGCGCTGCCGAACGACGACCCGCGCTTTGTCGAGGTCCTGGCGTCAGTTGTCGAGCGCGCGGAGTCCGGCGACCTGGGCGCCGGGATGCCGGAAGACCGTGCGGGGGTGCCCGCGTGATCATCGCGCTCAGCGCCGGACGTGAGGCCCCCGCCGGCCTGAGGTCGAGGCTGGCGCTGGACGAACCGGCGCAGCGTGAGGTCCTGCGGGCGTCGAGGTCCGCGGTGGCCGAGCTGGTCGTATTGTCCACGTGTCACCGCACCGAGTTGTACGCGGCCGTGGAGTCACCGGTCGCGGAGGCCGTTCACTCGGTGGCCGCCTTGCTCCCCGGCCTGCAGCCGACCGACTCGCAGGACCTGCGCCTGATGGAGGGGGCCGAGGCGGTCGAGCACCTGTTCCGCGTCGCCTCCGGACTGGACTCGCTCGTCGTGGGGGAGCCGCAGGTGCTCGGACAGGTTCGCCGTGGGTTCGTGCTCGCGCAGGAGGAGGACGCCGTCGGCCCCGTGCTCGCGAACATCCTTGGACGGGCCATCCGCCTCGGACGTCAAGTTCGCAGCGATACGCCCCTCGGACGAAATGCCGGAAGCATCGGCTCGCTCACGGCCGGATTCCTGATCACGCGGCTGGACGGCCTGAAGGGCAGGGCCGGGTGCGTCATCGGTACAGGGGAGGCCGCCCGCGATGCCGCATGCGAGCTTTCCGCGGCAGGCGCGGACCTGACAGTGGTGGGCCGGAGGCTGGAGCCGGCGCAGTCGCTTGCCTCAGAGCTGAACTCGAAACACGCGGATGTATCGGACCTGAAAGCGGTGCTGTCGGGGTCCGACTTCGCCGTCGTGGCCGTCTCCGGCGGGCCGGTGCTCACCTCGGAGCACGTCCCGGCCAGGCCGCTGGTCGTGGTCGACCTGTCTGTGCCCCGGGCCGTGGAGGCGATCGACCGCCCGGGGTTGGAGGTCCGCTGTCTGGAGGACATCCCGGTCCCCGGCCGGTGGCCGGAAGGACTGCGGGAGGCCGAGGACATGGTCCGCCGCGAGGTCGCCGAGCTGGAGCTGTGGGCGGACACCCGCGCCGCGGGCCCGTCCATCCTCGCGCTGCGCGCGCGCGCCGAGAGCATC
Organism: Actinomycetota bacterium; assembly: GCA_035536535.1. Classification (NCBI taxonomy): domain Bacteria; kingdom Bacillati; phylum Actinomycetota; species Actinomycetota bacterium. Next base: position 2,742 of record DATLNZ010000143.1, read on the forward strand.
GTCCGCGAGGAGGTTCGCAAGGCCGCCCAGTCTATGGACGCCGGTCCCGATGAGGCCCAGCGGATGGCCCAGATGGCGCTGCGGATAGCGAACAAGATCCTGCACGGACCCCTGACGGCCCTTCGCCGCGCGGACCCGCAGTCGCGCGAGCTGATCGAGCGGATGTTCGGCCTGGACCGTCCCGTTTCGGTTTATCCCGACGACCAGGAGGCAGCCGACGCATGACCGCTGAGAACAGGGTGCTGATGCGCTACGCGCTGTTCAAGGTGGACCCGGCGTGGCGTCACCTGGGGGCCGAGGAGCGGTCCCTGCACAAAAAGGAGCTCGCGGAGCTGATCTCGTCCGACCTGCCCCTGCAGGTGCATCCCTATTCGACCGTGGGACTTCGCGCGGACGCCGACCTGTGCCTGTGGCTGCTCGCCGACGACGCGCACCCCCTGCAGGAGTTTCAGTCGCGGATGAACGCGACGGGCCTGGGCCGGTACCTGCAGCCGACGCACTCTTTCCTGGCCATGACGCGCAAGTCGATGTACCTGAAGGGACACACCCACGAGGGCCAGGAGGCCGACGCCCCGGCCGGACCCGCCGGCGGGACGTATCTGTTCGTCTACCCGATGGACAAGCTGCGCCCGTGGTACCGGCTTCCATTCGAGGACCGCCGCCGCATCATGGGCGAGCACTTCAAGATCGGACACCGCTACCCGGGTGTGAAGATCCACACCGGCTACTCGTTCGGCATCGACGACCAGGAGTTCGTCGTGGCTTTCGAGGCCGAGACGGTGGGGGAGTTCCTGGACCTGGTGATGGAGCTGCGGGAGTCGGAGTCGTCCAGCTACACGGCCCGCGACGTGCCGATCTTCACCTGCGTCCGACTGCCGATCGACCAGATCCTCGACCAGCTCGACGGCGCATCGTAGCGCGCTCCAGCTAGGGCTCTGACCAGCGCAAACGCCTGGCGCGCCCGCCGAGACTCGAACTCGGAACCTGCGGATTAGAAGTCCGCTGCTCTGTCCAGTTGAGCTACGGGCGCCGACTGCTCAGTATGCCCGGCCCCCGCGGCGGGACAGCAGGACCCCACCTGCGGCGAGGCCCAGCCAGAACAGCCCGGCCCCCATCGCGCCCCCGCCGGTCCTGGCCAGACCGTCCTCAGCTCCCGTCGCGGCTCCCGCTGCGCCCGGACGGGGCGTCGCCGCGGCCCCCGCACCGGCCGAACCCGCCCCCGTTCCGGCCCCCGAGCCGGAGGAGCCCGCTCCGGTCCCGGCTCCCGTACCCCCTCCGGCCCCGGCTCCCGTGCCCCCGGCTCCGGGGGCAGGCGTGGCGGGGCGGGCGGTGGCGGTGGGAGCGGCAGGCGTCGGCGAAGTCTGCGCGGCGCCGGTTCGCGGGGATGCCGTAGGTGCGACGGAGGTGATGGGCGCCGCCGGGGAACGGCGCACGTCAGATGTAGGAGTCGGCAGAGCGAAGGCCGGGGAGGCGGTTCCGGACGGGGACGCCGTCGCGTCCGCGAACGGCTGCGTGAGGTCGGCCCCCCGGTTGGACAGCACCAGGGCGGCGATCACCGCGAGCACGACCGGGACGAGCGCCAGCACGAGCACCGGCACACGGCGCGACCCGGACTTCGTCTGTGTAGAAATGGTTCCTCCCGGCGAAACTTCGGCACCGCCACTGTATCCAACGCCTGCGCCCACTCAACGGAACTGGTGCGGCGTCCAGGACGCGAGAGAGGGGTATGTCCCCCTATGGGTGGCTATTCAGAGCGGGAGAAGGGAATCGAACCCTCATGGCCAGCTTGGAAGGCTGGGGCTCTACCATTGAGCTACTCCCGCAGCCAGCCGATTGTACCGGGCGTGGGCCTGCGCGACCCCGTGCGCCCGGAAACACTGGTCGGGCCGGCGAGATTCGAACTCGCGGCCTCCTGCTCCCAAAGCAGGCGCGCTACCAAGCTGCGCCACGGCCCGATGACGCAAGTGTATTCCGCCTGCGCCTCTATACTGGGCGCCCTCCCTGATGAAGACATCCGTCGCCCAGATCGGGCAGAACAAGTTCAAGCTGACCGTCCAGGTGCCGCCCGAGGACGTGTCAAAGATGCTGGACCGCACATACAAGCGGCTCGCCGGCGAGATCAGGGTGCCGGGATTCCGTCCGGGCAAGGCTCCAAAGCCCATCATCGACCAGCGTCTGGGCGCCGAGTTCGTCCGCAGCGAGGCTCTCAAGGACGCGATCCCGGAGCTGTTCCAGGAGGCCGTGCTCGAGTCGGACCTGGACATCGTCTCCCCGCCGTCTATCGATGTCACCTCGTTTGAAAGCGGGGGAGAGCTGGTGTTCGACGCGACGGTGGAGACCCGGCCCACCCCCGAGCTGCGGGAATACGTGGGGCTGAAGGTGGCGCGGCCCGACTCGGCGGTCACCGACGAGGAGGTCCAGGAGCAGCTGGAGCGGCTGCGCGTCCGCCTGTCGCCCGTGGAGGTCGTGGAGAGGCCGGCCCTCGAGGGCGACTTCACTCTGATCGACCTGACGACCACCCGCGACGGCGAGGTCGTGGACGACGTGTCCGCAAAGGACCTGCTCATCGAGCTAGGGGCGGGGATGGTGGTCCCGGAGCTGGACTCCGAACTGGCGGGCAAAAGCCGCGGTGACATTCTGGACGTCCCGGTGACACTGCCCGAGAGGTTCGGCGACAGGGCCGGGTGGGACGTGCGGATGCAGGTGCTGGTAAAGGACGTGAAGGCCCGGAAGCTCCTGCCCCTCGACGACGATTTCGCCAAGACGGCCTCGGAGTTCGACACGCTCGAGGAGCTTTCCTCGGACATCCGCAAGCGCATCGAGGAGATAAAGACCCAGCAGGCCGACGCTGCCTTCCGCGAGAGGGTCGTGGAGGCTTTCCTGGAGCACGGGGTGTCCGTGGACCTCCCGGAGGGGATGGTCGAGATGGAGGTCGACGCCATGGTGGAGAACCTGGCTCGCTCCCTCAACGCCCGCGGCGCTTCGCTCAGGCAGTACCTGGAGGCGGAGAACATCGACTTCGAATCGGCCAAGGCCCGGCTGCGGCCGGGGGCCGAGCGCTCGATCACCCTGCGCCTGGGCCTGGACGCGCTGGCGGCCGCCGAAGGGCTCGAAGCCACCGAGGACGACCGCGCAAAGGAAGTCGAGCTCCTGTCCCAGCGGCTGGGTGCCGAGCCCGATGACCTGCGCAGCCGGCTCGACCAGGGTTCGAATTGGGCGTCCGTCGACGGTGATATCATCAGGGCCAAGGCCCTTGACTTCCTCATCGCGCGGGCCGAAATCACGACGGAGGTCCAGCCCCCATGAGTTCAGACGATCGAATCAGCCACGTCCGCAACTACCTGGTCCCGATGGTCGTGGAGCAGTCCAGCCGCGGCGAGCGCGCCTTTGACATCTACTCGCGGCTGCTCAAGGACGGGATCATCTTTCTGGGCACCCCCATCGACGATCAGATCGCCAACCTGGTGATGGCCCAGCTGCTGTTCCTGGAGTCCGAGGATTCCGACAAGGACATCAACATCTATATCAACTCGCCCGGAGGCAGCATCACCGCTCTCTTCGCGATCTACGACACGATGCAGTACGTGAAGAACGCCGTCTCCACGACGGTGATGGGCATGGCGGCATCCGCCGCGGCCGTGATTCTGGCTTCCGGAGCGAAGGGCAAGAGGTTCGCGCTGCCGCACTCACGCGTCCTGATCCACCAGCCCCACGCAGGCGGAATCGCAGGTCAGGCGGTGGATATCGAGATCCACGCGAGGGAGATCCTGCTGTACCGCAAGATGATCGACGAGATCCTCGCCCTGCACACTGGACAGTCCGTCGAGAAGATCGGCAAGGACACCGACCGCGACTTCATCATGAGTGCTGAAGAAGCCAGGGACTACGGTATGGTGGACGAAGTGATCGCGGGCACCATCGGACTGGCGCTCGTCGGCGGGGCCGAGGCCGAGGGCAACGGCAAGAAGTAGTCGAGCTCACGGGAGACGGCGAGTGGCTAAATTCGGCGACGACCTGCTGAAGTGCTCGTTTTGCGGCAAGTCCCAGAAGCAGGTCAAGAAGCTCATCGCCGGCCCGGGCGTCTACATCTGCGACGAGTGCATAGACCTGTGCAACGAGATCATCGAGGAGGAGCTGGCCGAGCCGAGCGAGCCGCGGCTCGAGGAGCTCCCCAAGCCCCAGGAGATCTCGGAGTTCCTCGATAACTACGTCATCGGCCAGGAGCAGGCCAAGAAGACGCTGTCCGTAGCGGTTTACAACCACTACAAGCGCATCTTCATGGGCCCGACCCCCGCCGACGCCGACGTTGAGCTTCAGAAGTCCAACATCCTGATCCTCGGCCCCACCGGGACCGGCAAGACCCTACTCGCGCAGACGTTGGCCAAGATGCTCAACGTCCCGTTCGCCATAGCGGACGCCACCGCGCTGACCGAGGCGGGCTACGTCGGCGAGGACGTGGAGAACATCCTGCTCAAGCTGATCCAGGCCGCCGACTACGACGTCAAGCGGGCCGAGACCGGGATCATCTACATCGACGAGGTCGACAAGATCGCCCGCAAGTCCGAGAACCCGTCCATCACACGGGACGTCTCGGGCGAGGGGGTCCAGCAGGCCCTGCTGAAGATCCTGGAGGGCACGGTGGCCTCGGTTCCCCCGCAGGGGGGCCGCAAGCATCCCCACCAGGAGTTCATCCAGATCGACACGACCAACATCCTGTTCATCTGCGGCGGTGCCTTCGCGGGCTTGGAGAAGATCATCGAGTCGCGGGTGGGCCGCAAGGGGATCGGCTTCGGCGCCGACGTCCGGCGCATCGGCGACAAGGACCTCGGCGAGATCTTCTCGCACGTTATGCCGGAGGACCTGCTCAAGTTCGGCCTGATCCCGGAGTTCATAGGCCGGCTGCCGATCCTGACCTACGTCCACAACCTGGACGAGGGCGCGTTGGTGCGGATCCTCACTGAGCCGCGCAACGCGATCGTGAAGCAGTACCGCAAGTTCCTTGAGTTCGACGGCGTCGACCTCGAGATCCGGGAGGACGCGCTGTATGCAATCGCCCGGGAGGCGCTCAAGCGCGGGACCGGGTGCCGCGCTCTGAGAGCGATCGTCGAGGAGGTCCTCCTCGAGACGATGTACGAGATTCCGTCCCGCAAGGACGTGGAGAAGTGCGTCGTCACCAAGGAGACGGTGTCGAAGGAGGCCCCGCCGACCCTGGTCACGCGCGGCGGCGAGCGCCCCTCGCGCTCCAAAAAGGAACGCTCGGCCTAGGCCGCACCTCCGGCGGCCGAGCACTCGTCGCCCGTGACGGACCCGACGGTCACGCTTCTGTCTTCGGTCGATGACTTCTGGGCCTCCGCAGGTGAGTTCCTGCTGGCCCGGGAGGCCGAGCACTGCCTGATCATCGGTCTCTGCGCCAATCTTCGGCAGGGGATGACCTACGGGGACGCGCTCCCGGTGTTCGCGGTCGTCAGTGACAAGGGCCGGACACAGGGCGTCGCTATGAGGACGCCGCCGCACCCCGTGACGCTGTCGGAGTTCGACAGCCCAGATGCGGTCCGGCTGGTGGCGAGGGAGCTATCAGCTGCAGACCCGGCCCTCAATGGGGTGTCGGGTCCGGCGGCACGAGCCGCGGACTTCGCAAAAGCGTGGACGTCGATCACCGGGGCGAGCGCTTCGCGGGTGATGTCCCTGCGTGTGCACCGGTTGGAGAAGTTGAATCCGCTGCCCTCCGTCCCAGGCCGCATGCGCCCCGCGGAACCGCAGGAGCTGGGCCTCCTGGCCTCCTGGGCCGCCGCATTCCACGCCGAGGCACTCGGATCGCACGACGAGGACCCGGCGAAGATCCGGGTTGGGCTCGAGGGGCGCTTGGCGGCGCCCGGGGGCGGCCTGGTCGTGTGGGAGGACGGCGAGATCGTATCGATGGCCGCCTTCGGCGGACCCACGCCCAACGGGATCCGAATCAACCTCGTATACACACCGCCACAACTCCGAGGGCGTGGTTACGCGAGTGCCTGCGTCGGGGCGCTGTCCGAGCGACTGCTGGAGCAAGGCCGTCGCTTCTGCTTTCTGTTCACCGACCTCGCGAACCCCACGTCCAACAAGATCTACGCGCGGATCGGCTACGAGCGGGTCGCGGACGTGGACCGCTACGACTTCGCCGCCCGGCCCTACAGGTAGGTCAGGTTGCCCAGGGGAAGGCTGGTCACCGGGCTTGTCCGTGGGCGTCCGGCGGCTCCCGCAGGTGCCAGTCCGTGGCTTGCTGGTACTGCGACACGACCGACAGCAGGACCTCCTCGCTCCACTCCCGCCCTATCAGCTGGGCCCCCACAGGCAGGCCCCCGGCAGTGAAGCCCACGGGGAAGGCGACCGCCGGAAGGCCCACAAGGTTGACCGGCATCGTGCACCGGGCGATGCCGGCTCCAACCTCGTTCACCGCTCCTCGCTCGACGTCTCGATCGAGGGGATCCATCGGCACCGCCGGCATCGGGGTGGCCGGTGAGATCAGCACGTCACACAGCGTCAGCAGCCACTCGAACGCGCGCGCGACCCGGCGCCGGGTCTGCACGTGGCCGGCGTAGTCGCGGCCGCTTACCCCCTGTCCGATCTCGAGCACGCGGGACACGTCTGAGCCGACGTCCGCTGATTCGGACAAGTGCCCGTGGTGGTGGGCCAGATGTGCGGCGGCGATCGCCGCCACTGCTTCGCGTGCCTCGTCGGGATCGGGGCCGTCCATCTCGTCGACGCGCGCTCCCATGTCTTCCATGGCTCTGGCTGCGGCCTCGACGGCCGATCTCGTGTCCGGGTGCGCGGGAGAGAGGTACCCGGTCAGGATGCCCACCTTCGTCCCCATCATCGGCTGTGGTTCCGGAGGCAGCGATGGATCCTGCCGGGACCAGAGGTCGTCCGGATCGAAGCCGGCGAGGATGCGGTGGACCGTGAGGCAGTCCTCGGCGGTCCTCGCGAGAGGGCCGGCGGTGTCCAGAGGCGGTGCGTAAGGCATCGCGCCCCGCATGCTCACCGCGCCGTGCGTCGGCTTGAGTCCGGTGAGTCCGCAGAACGATGCGGGGATCCGGATCGACCCGAGTGTGTCGCTGCCGATCGCGACCGGCACCGCCCCGGACGACACGGCCGCCGCGGATCCCCCCGACGATCCTCCCGGGCTGCGCCCCGGCGCCCATGGGTTCCAAGCGGGGCCGAAGCTGGAGGCCGAATTGGTGCCGCCCACCGCCAGCTCGTGCTGGTTGGTCTTTGCCACGACGACAGCGCCGGCCTCCGTCAGCCGCTCGACCACGGCGGAATCGGCAGCGCCGACCCGCCCCTGGTACGCGGCGCAACATCCGGTGGTCGGCAGGCCCCTGATGTCGAACAGGTCCTTGACCGCAACCGGGACCCCCGACAGCGGCCCTGGGGGCCGGCGCGCAGCGCGCTCCCGCGCCTGCTCGTCCATGACGCACGTGAAGGGATTCAGCGTCGGTTGGACGCGCGAGATCGCCTCCAGGCTCTCTTCGAGCAGCTCCTGTGGAGAGGCCTGACCCGACTGGACCAGTACCGCGTTTTCGGCAAGCGTTCGCATGGGATGAGACTACGCGGGCCGGTCAGGGTACCCTGGACCCCCATGAGCAGCCAGCGCGACTTCCGTACGGGCGCCTTCGGCTCCCGAGTACCCGGCTGATCCGGCCGGACCGCTGCTGCCCTCCGGCCGGTTCGTCTTCTCCCCCCCGAACAGACGAGGATGGCCGACATGAGTGATCTGGCAAAGGTTTACGACCCCAAGGGCGTCGAGTCGCGCTGGTACGACTACTGGCGCGGGCGCGGGCTTTTCGCCGGGGCCACAGGTGCTCCGGGGCGGCAGCTCTCAATCGTCATCCCGCCGCCCAACATCACCGGCGCGCTGCACATGGGCCACGCGCTCAACGGGACTCTCCAGGACATCGTCGCGCGCCGCGCCCGCATGCAGGGACGGCCCACGATGTGGCTGCCGGGGACGGACCACGCCGCCATTGCCACGCAGAACGTGCTGGAGCGCCGGCTCGCGGAGGAAGGCATCTCCCGTCAGGAGATGGGGCGCGAGGCGTTCGAGGCGAGGTTCTGGGAGTGGAAGCAGGAGTACGAGGCGCGGATCCTGGACCAGTTCGCGAAGCTCGGCTGCTCGCTTGACTGGGACCGCACCCGGTTCACGATGGACGCTGGCCTGTCACACGCCGTGCGCACCGTGTTCGTGCGGCTCTACGAGGAAGGACGCATCTACCGGGGCACCCGGATCATCAACTGGTGCCCGAGGTGCGTCTCGGCTCTGTCCGACATCGAGGTCAAGCACTTCGATCGCGACGGAGAACTGGTGACGCTTCGGTATCCGTTGTCCGACGGATCCGGCCACATCACGGTCGCCACGACCCGAGTCGAGACGATGCTCGGCGACTCGGGGGTGGCCGTAAGCCCGGATGACGACCGGTACCGCCACCTGATCGGCTCGACCGTCCGGCTCCCGCTGATGGATCGCGACATCCCGATTGTTGCCGACGAGTCGGTGGACGCCGAATTCGGTACCGGCGCCGTCAAGGTGACCCCTGCCCACGACCCCAACGACTTCGACATCGGACAGCGCCACGGCCTCGAGCAGATCAACATCTTCGACGAGCGGGCCCAGGTGAACGAAAACGGGGGCCGGTTCGCCGGGCTTGACCGCTTCGAGGCGCGCAAGACCGTCCTGGAGGCTCTACGGGAGCGGGGACTCGTGGAGGCGGAGGAGCGTCCCTACCTGCACTCGGTCGGTCACTGCGACCGATGCGACTCGATCATCGAGCCCTGGCTGTCCGAGCAGTGGTTCGTGGCTATGAAGGAGCTGGCCGCTCCTGCCGTGGAGGCCGTCACCTCCGGCCGGATCCGCATCATCCCGGCACAGCCGTTCGAGAAGCAGTACCTGGACTGGATGACCAACATCCGCGACTGGTGCATCTCGCGGCAGCTGTGGCTCGGTCACCGGATCCCGGTCTGGTACTGCGCATCCGGACACACCTTCGCGTCGATGGAGGAGGCTCCGGTCGCCTGCGCGGAGTGCGGCGGCAGCGACATCGAGCAGGACCCCGACGTCCTGGACACCTGGTTTTCTTCCCAGCTGTGGCCGTTCTCCACCCTCGGCTGGCCCGAGGAGACGGACGACCTCCGTTACTGGTACCCAACGACTGTCCTGGTCACGGCCTACGAGATCCTTTACCTGTGGGTCGCGAGGATGATCGTTGCCGGACTCCACTTCATGGGTGAGGTCCCGTTCCACGAGGTTCTGATCCACGGCATCGTCCGGGACTTCGAGGGCAAGAAGATGTCCAAGTCCAAGGGCAACACGATCGACCCGATGGACCTGAGCGACCGCTACGGAACCGACGCACTGCGCTTCTCGCTGGCGCGTTCCGCCATCCCGGGGCAGGACACCAACGTCGCCGAGGAGTGGATCGAAGGAGACCGCCGGTTCGCCAACAAGCTCTGGAACGCCTCTCGATTCGTCCTGTCCAACCTGGGCGAGCAGCCCCCAGAGGGCCTTCCCGCCGAGCCGGCGCTGCCGGAGGCGTGGATTCTGTCGCGCCTCGCGCAGACGGTGCGCGCTGCCGACGCCGCGATGGACTCCTACGAGTTCGCGGAGGCCGCCCGGTCGATCTACCAGTTCGTCTGGTCGGAGTTCTGCGACTGGTATCTGGAGATGGCAAAGCTCGGACTGCGCGACGAGTCCACCGCTCCGGCGGTGCGGTCGGTCCTGCACCATGTGCTGGACACGACCCTGCGGCTGCTGCACCCCCTGATGCCGTTCGTGACGGAGGAGATCTGGCAGCGCCTGCCCGGGCGCGGCGACGACGAGTCGATCATGACCGCCTCCTGGCCCGCGGACGAGAGAATGCATCTGGATCCCGACGCAGAACAGCGGATGGTCCTGCTCCAGGAGCTCGTCGTGGAGATACGCAGGTTCCGCCACGAGCACTCCGTGGCGCCCAGGACAAAGATCGACGCCGTCGTGGTCGCCCCTGCCGCGCACGCTCAGACCATCCAGTTGCACAGCCAGGAGCTCCGCGCTCTGGCCGGCCTGGAGGAACTGACCCTGGCGGAGGCGTCGCCCGGCACCGGCTGGTCCCGGATTGTCGTGGGACAGGCTGAGGTCTACCTTCCGCTGACTGCCGTCGCAGATCCGGCCGCGGAGCGTGGCCGGCTGACCAAGTCCATTTTCGATCTGCAGGCGCAGGCGGATCGCGCGAATGCCAAGCTCGACAGCCCCGGGTTCATGGACCGCGCGCCCTCCGACGTCGTGGACAAGGTCCGGGGGCAGCTCGCGGAGGCACAGGCTCGCATCGAGAAGCTCCGTGCCCAGCTCGAACAACTCCCCGACGGCTAAGGGACGCCGGCGCCCGTGGAGTTCGCCGAGGCTGTTCACTACCTCGAGCAGCGCATCGTGTTCGGGATGCGCCCGGGGTTGGACCGTGTGGCGGCGCTGACCGAAGCCCTCGGCCGGCCGCAGGACTCATTCCCTTCCGTGCATGTGTCCGGGACCAACGGGAAGTTCTCGGTGGTCGAGATGGTGCGGTCGATGCTGTCTTCGCTGGGGCTCAGCGTCGGGTCGTACACGTCCCCGCACCTTGAAAGCGTCTTGGAGCGAATCCAAGTGGGGGACGCTCCCATCGACGAGCAGTCGTTCGCGGCCACCCTCGCCTATCTGAGGCCGTACATGGAGATGGTCGAGGAACGGCTGGCTGAGCGCCTGACCTACTTTGAGCTGCTAACTGCCATGGCGCTGGAGGTGTTTTTCG
>DATLNZ010000144.1 GCA_035536535.1 Actinomycetota bacterium
GTGCCTCGGGGTGCGCCGGCCAGACCCGACGCCGTCACTCCGGAGAGAGCCAGGCATCCGCACCCCGCGCACACCAGCAGGATCCAGGGCAACCAGCCGCCGGGAGGCGCCCAGGCCGCGGAGCCGAGAAGGTCCCACGAGACCGGTTGGCCGAAGGCATAGCGGCGCGCATTCGTCATCCATGCCAGTCCATGGAGCGCAGCGGCGATCGCAGCGACCCAGACGGTGACCGCGGCAGCGGCGCGACTGGAGAAACGCGCGTCGGCTCCCGGCCGTTTCCGGCGCGCGACCGCCCGCGACAGCACTTCCCCGGCGATCAGCGGGACCGGAACCGCTGCGGGAAGCACATGGCGCCCCTGAAGACCGAAACCCGTTGGGATCACCACGGCGGCCGCCAGGACCACGCTGAATCCCACGGCACCAGCGGAAAGGCCAGCCAGGGCCATCCGTTCCCGCGGACGACCCCACAGCAGGGCCAGGCCCAGGACGACCAGCAGAAGGATCGCCCAGAGGACGTAAAAGCCGGGCCTCACCCGGACGTCGAGGGAGCCGAAGATCCCTATCGACTGCTCGCCGACGTCCACCATGCTGTACGCCGCGGACGGAAGATTCCGGATGGTGCGCGACAAGCTGAAGCCCGGGTGCGGCTGAAAGGCGGCCTCCCACCACACACCGGCCGCACCGGCCGCCACCGTGGCGACAATCGCCGCCTTGGCCCCGCGACCCCCCGACTTGACCTCGGAGAGCAACCGCCGGCCGCCGAAGGCCACTGTCACTCCCGCCACGCACAGCAGAACCCACAGCGGCCCCAGCGAACGCGTGGACACGGCCAGCACTGCCCCGGCCCCCGCCGCCAGCCACGCCCACCTCGATGACGGCGCCTCCCGGGATAGATGTATGAGTGCGGCGGCGAGGCATATGGTCCCCGCCAGCTCGGGGCCGCTGCCGGACAGCTGCGACATCACGAACAACACCATCGGCGACACGCCCACCAACAGCCCGGCGACCGAGGCGCCCGCGTTTCGGGGGTCCCACAGCAGAGCGGCCGCAGCGCACAGGAGCGCCAGACAGACCGCCGCGGAGATCGCGCGGCCCGCACGCAGGGCGGCCGGAGCATCGCCGCTCATCCCGGCTGCCACGCCGGGCAGCACGTAGCTCCACGGCTGGTACGTTCCAACGTGTGACAGCTCCGACCCCTGTCCCCCCTGGATGGGGGGACAGTCGCCGGGAACGCGGAAGAACGTGACGCACTCCAGACGCGCGGTCGAAAGTCGCGGGGGGACGTCGAAGACCCGGCTGGTCTGGTTAAACCAGGCCTGCGTGGCCGAAGGCGGCGGCCCCATCGTGGCTTCCGGAATCTCCCCGCCACGAATGTCCCCGCCCCCGGCACCGACCGCTTTGACGTAGTGCGCCAGCTCGTCGGGCCCTGCCCCCGGCGGCGTCCCGAACATCCAGGCCATAACCAGCAGCGTGAACCCCACAACCACCAGGAGCCGCGTGGCCCTGAGGGCTCGCGAGTGGCGGGACGAGCCGCTGGTCATCTCATGCGGACCGTCACCTGACAGCAGCTCGACGGGCGCTAGGCGTTTTCGGGGGTCCGCCGGTCAGGTTCTGCCGAGGTGTCGAGCTGGCGGAGTCCGACCTCAACCGTCTCGCCCTCGCCGTGGGCGGGGACCGAAGCGGGTGACGTGGCGCGTGAAGCCTCCGGACCCTCCGACGACCTCTCCTCGTGGTACTCGGCCTCCACGTTCACCTTCCAGATGTCGTGGCTGGCGCCGAGGATGTTTTCAACCGAAAGCATCGCCGTGTACATCGAGTGGTCCTGGTTGTTGTACTTGTGCATCCCGTTGCGCCCTACGGGGTAGACGTTCGGGGTGTTCTCCTCGAGCCAGGCACGGAGACGGGCCACACGCTGCTTGTACGTGGAGTCGTACATCGGATACGCCTTCGGCATCCGCACCACGTACCCCGCCTGGACCTGTCCCGGCTTCACCAGTCCGAGCGTCTGCAGCTCCCGCGTGCCCAGCTCGACCAGCTTCGAGTCCTCCATCGACCACAGCTCGTCGCCCTCGAACACGAAGTACTCCAGCCCGAGACAGGTCCGTCCCTCCTTGACCAGGTATGGCGACCACGATCCGAAGTTCTGGATCCGCCCGAGCTTGACGTCCGGGGAGTGGACGTAGATCCAGTTGTCCGGAAACCCTGCTTCCTCCGGCACGACCAGAGCCACGGTGAGGAAGTCGCGGTAGGTGAGCCCCTCAGCCGCTATCAGGACGTCCGCGGGGGCCGGGGGGTCCATCTGCCTCACCAGCTGCGTAATGGGCATCGACGAGATGACGTGGCTCGCCGGGTATTCCGTTCGGCCTCCCGTGGCAGACGTGGCCACCACGGACACCGCCCGGCCCTCGCGGTGCCTGATCGCGGTGACGGGTGAGTTCATAACCACCTTCGTCCCCTGGGCCTGAACGAGCTCGGTGGCCCGCTCCCACATCATCCCGGGGCCGTACTTCGGGTACTGGAACTCCTCGATGAGGCTGGTGATGTCCTTCTGATTGCGCTTCGGCAGAAGCGCATTCATGACGGCCTTGAAAAGCGACAAGTTCTTGATCCGCTGTGCCGCCCAGTCCGCCTGTATCGAGCTTGCCGGCACTCCCCAGACCTTCTCCGTGTAGGTCTTGAAGAAGATGGTGTAGAGGCGGTGCCCGAATCTCGCGGAGGTCCAGCCCTCGAAGTTGGTTTGATCCTTCGGCGGCCTGATCCGCGCCCACACATACGAAAGGACGCAGCGCATGGCCTCGATGAGGCCGAGGTTCTTCAGCGCGTTGGACGCCTTCAGCGGATAGTCGAAGAATTTGCCGTTGTAGTGGATCCGGCTCATACGAGGACGAAGAAGGAAGTCCTCGTCCGGCAGGATCTCGTGCCACAGCTCCTCGACCGCTTTGACCTTGGTGAAGAACCGGTGGCCGCCGATGTCGAAGCGCCAGCCATCCCGCTCGACGGTTCGGCTGATTCCGCCGACTACGCTGTCCGCCTCCAGGACTATTGAGCGGATGCCCTTTCTGCCCAGCTCGTAGGCCGCCGTCAGACCACCGGGTCCCGCGCCTATGACGACGACGTCTGTTGGCGGCGTGACGGCGTTGCTCGATCGTTGCATCGCTATTCAGCTCCAGTCGGTGGGACGCCGGGACCGGGAGATTGCCCATCCCCGCAGGTCCGACACAGGCCGTG
>DATLNZ010000145.1 GCA_035536535.1 Actinomycetota bacterium
CGGGGAGCCGCGGGTCGCTCTGCGCTACGTGGACAACCCCAACGGGTCCTGGCAGTCGGCCGCCGGTATCGCCAACGCAGCCGGCAATGTGGGCGGGATGATGCCGCACCCCGAGCGAGCCTGCGAGCCCTGGCTGGGGTCCGACGACGGCAGGCGCGTCCTCGCCTCGATCGGGGAGTGGTGCCGCGCCGTCCGTCTGGAACCCGCCGGGAGGGGTTGAGCCCCGTGGCGACCAAGGCGGCCGTACCTCTCTACGAAGCCCTTGGGCTCTCGAGCGACGAGTACTCGAAGATCGTCTCCCTGCTCGACCGGGAGCCGAGCCACACCGAGCTCGCTATGTACTCCGTGATGTGGTCGGAGCACTGCTCTTACAAGTCCTCGCGCAGGCACCTGAAGGACCTGCCGACGTCCGCGCCGTGGGTTCTGGCCGGGCCGGGCGAAAACGCCGGAGTCGTGGAGGCCGCGCCGGGAGTCCGGGTGGCTTTCAAGATCGAGTCGCACAACCACCCGTCCGCGGTCGAGCCCTACCAGGGCGCGGCGACGGGAGTCGGGGGCATCGTCCGGGACATCCTTGCCCTGGGAGCCCGTCCGATCGCGCTGCTTGACTCCCTGCGCTTCGGCCCCCTGTCCGAGCAGCGCAACCGGTTCCTTTTCGACGGAGTGGTGCGAGGCATCGCCGGGTACGGCAACGCCCTCGGCCTGCCCACGGTGGGCGGTGAGGCGGTGTTCGACCCCACCTACTCCGGCAACCCCCTCGTGAACGCCATGTGCATCGGGATCGTCGAGGACGACGACCTGCTGCGGTCGGCCGCCGGCGGACCGGGACAGCTCGCCATGCTGTTCGGCTCCCGGACCGGACGCGACGGCATCGGCGGCGCTTCGATCCTCGCCTCACGCGAGTTCGAGGAAGGACAGGAGGCAAAGCGGCCTTCGGTCCAGGTGGGCGACCCGTTCATGGAGAAGCTGCTGGTCGAAGCGTGCCTGGAGCTGAAGCGCGAGGGGCTGCTCTCCGGACTGCAGGACCTGGGCGCCGCCGGCATCACGTGCGCGCTGGCCGAGACCGCCGCGGCGGGCGGACTGGGCGTGACCGCCGACCTGGATCAGGTGCCCCTGCGAGAGCACGACATGGAGCCCTGGGAGATCTGCATGTCGGAATCCCAGGAGCGGATGCTCGCGTGCATCCCGCCGGAGCGCGTGACGAGGGCGGTGGAGGTCTGCGCGAAGTGGGGCCTTGAGGCCAGGGTCGTCGGGCGCTACGAGTCCGGGGGACGGCTGCTCGTCTCCGCCGGCGGCGGTCCACAGGTCGACGTCACCGCGGACTCGCTCGCCGAGGGGCCGGTCTACGACAGGCCCGTGGTCGAGGCCGACCGCAGCGAGTTGCACTCGCTGGACCCCCTGTCCCTGGACTGGCCGAAGGATCTGGGCGAGCTGCTGCTGTCGGTCCTGGCCTCGCCGACGGTTGCTTCCAAGCACTGGGTCTGGAGGCAGTACGACCACATGGTCCGGCTCAACACGCTGGCAGTGCCGGGCTCGGACGGTGCGGTGCTTCGTGTTCCGGAGTCCGGACGCGGGTCCGGACAGCCCGGCCTGGTCGTGTCCACGGATGGGCCGGGGCGCATCGCTTCTCTGGATCCGTGGACCGGCGGGGCGCTGGCGGTGTGCGAGTCCGCGCGCAACGTCGCTGTGATGGGTGGGCGTCCCCTGGCCGTCACCAACTGCCTGAACTTCGGCTCCCCTGAGCGTCCGGAGGTGATGGGCGACTTCGCGGCGGTCGTCCGGGGCATGGCCGATGCTTGCCGGGCCTTCTCGATCCCCGTTACGGGCGGCAACGTCTCGTTCTACAACGAGTCCCCGCAGGGGGCGGTCCACCCGACGCCGGTGGTCGGGATGCTCGGAGTCCTGCCGGACGCGTACGCGTTCAGGCCGATGGCACCGGGGGACGGCGACGTCCTGGTTCTGCTCGGGACCACGCGCCCGGAGCTGGGGGGGTCGGAGGCCCTGGCGGTGCAGCACTCGCTGGCGTCCGGACGTCCCCCCGCACTGGACCTGGGGGCCGAGGTCGCGCTGACCTCGCTGCTGTGCGATCTGTCCCTCGGGACGGCCGCCCACGACCTGTCGGAGGGCGGTCTGGCCGTCGCGCTGGCGGAGATGTGCCTGGCCTCCGGGACCGGTGCCAGCATCCGGATCCCGGATGACTCCGCCGCGCTTTGGTGGCTGTTCTCCGAGTCGACGGCTCGCGTGGTCGTGTCCTGCCGGCCGGCCGAGTCCGACGCTCTGCTGTCCCGTGCACGCAAAGAGGGGGTGCCGGCGTCGGTGATCGGGACGACCGGGGGAGACTCGCTGGAGGTCCAGGGAGTGCTGCGGGTGCCGCTGGACGACCTCGCGCGAGCACACCGGGGGACCATCCCCGCGTTGATGGACGCCTGATGCGCCGGATGACCTCGGTCCTGCTGCTCGTTGTGCTGGCCGCCGCGTGCCGTGGAGACGGACCTCTCCCGGAGAAGAGGGAGGGGCCGGCCGGGGAGATGTCCAAGCTGGCGGCCAAGGGGGACGCGGTGACCCACAAGGCGTCCTATCGCTACGAGGTAGCGCCCCTCAAGGTGTCCCAGGAAACCAGGGTCACGATCGTGTCCCGGCCCCCGGACAGCCTCCGCCACCTGGACGTGGTGACTCGCGGCAGGAGTGGGCAGGAGGTCTCGTCTCCACAGTGGCAATTCCAGAAGAACGGGGAGTTCTTCACGTGCTTCAAGATCGCCACGGTGCAGTGCAGGGTCAACACGAGCCCGGTCAGCACCTTCGGCCACACCGATCTCGACGACTTCTACGAGCTCGTCCGCAAGCGGGACTCGTTTGAGTCGGTGAAGGAGACCGAACGCGCGGAGATCGCGGGGGAGTCCGCCAGGTGCTTCATCGCGCAACCCCCGGGCAAGGCGACGCCGACTCCCACCGCCGCTCCCGTCGAGACCGGCGCTCCCCCTCGCGCCACGAGGTTCACCGGCCAGATCTCGGACCACTTCCAGTTCGAGCTGTGCTACTCCGACGACGGACTGCTGCTGCGCGGAGTCCGGACCCTGCTCGGGGGCCCGGTGCGAACGGGATCGAACGAACGGCCCACCGCCACCTTGGAGGCAGTGTCCATAACCCGGACGGTCACGGCCAAGGACCTCGAGTTGCCGGCCCCGGTGACCGGCGGAGCTCAGTCCGCCACGCCCGCCGCGAAGGGAGCTTCGCCTTCACCCGCCGGGTCCGCGGCACCCGCCCGCAGCGTCGCCCCGACTCGCACCGGGAGCCGAAGCCCGTCCTAGTGGCGCTGATCCGGATGTCGGGCAGTCGGATGCAGTACCCCCGGGTACACTTGGGTCCTGGCGACTGACTTTCAACCCGACTGGGAGGCCCGGGTAGACACGGCGCTGGACCACCCTCGCGACGAGTGCGGCGTTTTCGGCGTCTACGCCCCAGGCGAGGATGTCGCCCGCCTCACCTACTTCGGCCTGTACTCGTTGCAGCACCGGGGACAGGAGTCCGCCGGCATAGCCACCAGCAACGGGGCCAACCTCACCGTCTACCGTGACCTCGGCCTCGTCGCCCAGGTCTTCAACGAGAAGATCCTCAACGGCCTCGAAGGCCACCTCGGAATCGGGCACGTCCGCTACTCCACGACCGGGTCGTCGCACCGATGGGAGAACGCGCAGCCGGCGCACGTGACCAGGACCAACGGCGGAGATATCGCCCTCGGCCACAACGGCAACCTCGTCAACACCGCAGAGCTCGCCGCCGACATCGAGATGGACGCGACCACCGACTCCCACGTGATCGCCGAGCTTCTGGCCAGGCAGGAGACCGACGACCTGGTGGAGGCATTCAGGGCCGTCCAGCCCCAGCTCAAAGGCGCCTACAGCCTGGTGGCCATGGACGAGGGCCGCGTGTACGGGATCCGCGATCCCCACGGCGTCCGGCCGCTGGCCATCGGAAAGCTGCCCTCGGGCGGATGGGTCCTGGCTTCGGAGACCTGCGCCCTGGACATCGTGGGCGCCGACTACCTGCGGGACGTGGAGCCGGGGGAGCTGGTCGTTCTGGACGAGACCGGCCTTCACAGCCACCGGTTGGCCGAGCCGACGCCCCGGCTGTGCGTCTTCGAGTTCGTCTACCTGGCCCGCCCGGACTCCGTCCTGTACGGGCGAAGCGTCTACGGAGTCCGGCGCGCGATGGGAAAGCAGCTGGCCGACGAGGCCCCGGCGGAAGCCGACCTCGTCATCCCGGTCCCGGACACCGCACACGCGGCGGCCCAGGGATATGCGGACCGATCGGACCTGCCCTACGGCGAGGGGCTGATCAAGAACCGATACGTCGGCCGGACGTTCATCCAGCCGAGCCAGTCGCTGCGCCGCCAGGGCGTCCGCCTCAAGCTCAACCCCCTGGTCGAGGTGATCGAGGGCAAGCGCCTGGTGGTCGTGGACGACTCGATCGTCCGCGGCACGACCACGCGGGAGATCGTCCAGATGCTGCGGCGGGCGGGGGCGCGCGAGATCCACATGCGCATCAGCTCACCGCCGATCCGCTGGCCCTGCTTCTACGGAATCGACACCGCCAACCGCGACGAGCTGATCGCCTCCGAGCGCACCGACGCCGAGATCATGGAGTTCATAGGCGCCGATTCGCTGGGCTACCTGTCGCTGGACGGGATGCTCGTGTCCACAGGCATCGCCTCGGAGAAGTTCTGCCACGCATGCTTCTCGGGCGGATATCCGATCCCGATCCCCGCTGCCACGGCGCTGAGCAAGAACGTTCTCGAGTGATCCCGGCGCCGGAAGCCGGATGAGCGCGTACAGGCAGGCGGGGGTCGACCAGGAGGCCGCCGACTCCCTCGTCCCCCTGTTCGCGAAGCTGGCCGCACGCACGCGAAGGCTGGAGGTCGAAGGCGATGTCGGCGGGTTCGCCGGAATCTTTTCGCTGGAGGGCCTGAAGGACCGCGGCTACAACCGTCCCGGCCTGGTCGTCAGCACCGACGGCGTCGGCACCAAGGTCGAGCTGCTGCAGCGGGCCGGCCGCCACCACACCGCCGGATGGGACGCCGTCGCGATGAACGCCGACGATGTCGTGTGCTGCGGCGCCGAGCCGATTGTCTTCGTGGACTACGTCTCCGTCGAGCGGCTGGACCCCGAAGTGGTGGGCGAGATCGTCAAGGGAGTCGCGGACGGCTGCACGGAGGCCGGCTGCGCCCTGGTGGGCGGCGAGACCTCGCAGCACCCGGGCCTGCTCCCGCCGGACGGCTACGACGTGGTGGGCACCTGCGTCGGCGTGGTGGACCTGGATCGCGTGTGGGGTCCGCACCTGGTCCGAACCGGAGATGGCATCGTGGGCATCTCGTCGTCCGGACTTCACTCCAACGGCTTTGCGCTCGTCCGCAGGCTCCTGGAGGAGTCCGGAGCCCAGGCCTGGGACGACCTGCTGGAGCCGACCGCGATCTACGCGCGCAAGGTCCTCGGCCTGCGCGCACAGGGGGTCGAGGTGCACGCGGCCGCGCACGTCACCGGCGGCGGGATCGTGGGGAACCTCATGCGCGCACTGCCGGACGGAGCGGGGGCCGAGATCGAAGGGGACCGCTGGCCCCGGGCCCCCGTCTTCGAGCGCGTGAAGGGTCTGGGCGTGACGACCGGGGAGATGCTCCGGACTTTCAACTGCGGCCTCGGGATGCTGATCGTGACGCCGGACGCCCCGGACGTGGCCAGGGCGCTGTCCGAAGCGGGGGCGCCGTCCTGGGTGGTGGGGCGAGTGACGGAGTTCGGTCCGGTCGAGGTAAAGGGCTCTTTCTAGAGGAACTGCCGGAGGGCCGGGGGAGCGCGGTCCGGGTCCGGCGCCGGCAGGCCTTCAGGGATCCGCGCGTCGTAGGTGTGCCAGAAGACCAGCTTCGAGTCCGGCGCCCGTCCGGCCGCCTCGAGGAAGGCGGCGAAAGCCTTGCCCGTGTAGGTCGACTCCAGCGTGAGCCCCAGACCGGCGGCCGCTTCCACGGCCGACGTCGCGGCCTGTGTCGGCTGGGCGTAGCCGGCCCCCATGTATCCCGTCAGCACCCGCACCCGCCCGGGATCCAGTCCGCCCCGGTGGCCCAGCCGCGCCAGCACCCGCCGCGCAAGGACTCCGATGGCGGCCCCCGGGAACGGGTACACACGGACCGCCGCCACCTGCGTCCTCAGTCCGCCCAGCTGCAGCCCGGCCGCCAGCCCGGCCGCCGTTCCCCCGCTGCCGAATGCGCATACGACGACGTCCGGCTCCTCAAGCTCGCCGGCACGGACCTGCTCGCACAGCTCCAGGCCGGCGTCGACCGCTCCGAGGACGCCCGCGGGCTGCGATCCACCGGGTGCGATCAGGTACGGCCGGCGTCCCGAGGCCGCAAGGCGTGCGTACGTGGCCGCCAAGACTGCGGGCACCGCCGAGTCCGATGCGGCGTGGACGACGTTCGCGCCGAGGCCGCACATCGCGCCGAAGGTCCGCCGGGATGCCTCGGTCGCGTGGTGC
>DATLNZ010000146.1 GCA_035536535.1 Actinomycetota bacterium
GGGACGAAGTCCTCGTTTTTGCCCACGCTCAAGGCGCTGTCCCCGCGGTTCCGCGTGCTCGCGTGCGACCTGCCCGGCTCCGGGGACGCCGCGAAGCCGGTGGCCCCGTACACGGCATCGTGGTTTTTCGACCGCGTGATCGAGCTGCTCGACGAGATGGGAATCGACCGCGCCTCGTTTGTCGGCAACTCGATGGGGGGCCGGGTGGCCATCGAGGCCGGTTTGCGGGCGCCGGAGCGGTGTGACCGCCTCGTGCTGCTGTGTCCGGCGCTGGCGTTCACGCGCTTCCGCTACACGGTGCCGATCGTCCGGTTCATGCGGGCAGAGGTGGGGGTCCTGCCGTTCGCCCCGCCCCGCAGCGCCGTCATCCGGACTCTGCGAAGCATCTTCGCCCACCCGGAGCGCGTCCCGGCGCACTGGTTCGAGGCGTCCGCCGACGAGTTCTTCCGGGTGTACCGCAAGCCCCGGGGGCGCATCGCGTTCTGGGCCGCCGCCCGGAGCATTTACCTGGACGAGCCCGGAGGCCGCAACGGCTTCTGGGCCCGGCTGGCGCAGCTGGAGGTCCCGTCTCACTTCGTGTTCGGACGCCACGACGCCCTGATCCCGCACTCGTTCGCCGACCGGGTCGCCGAGGTGCTGCCGGAGGCCGGGATCTCGCTTTTCGAGGAGTGCGGCCACGTCCCGCAGCTGGAGGATCCGGAGCGCACCCACCGCGTGATCCGCTCGTTGCTCGGGTAGGCTGGCCGGGTCGGCGGGGAGGTGCTTTTCACGTGGCGCTGAAGAAGGTCATGGGGACCGAGACCGAGTACGGCGTCAGCGTCTCGGGCGCCTCGGAGACCTCGCCCGTCATGGTCGCGGGCCTGCTGGTCGGACAGTACGGCCAGGCCGAGCTGCGGCGGGTCAAGTGGGACTGCCAGGAGGAGAACCCGCTGCGCGACGCGCGCGGCTTCGAGGGCGCCCGCAACCGCGAGGCGGCCGAGGAGGAGGGGTCGCTGGTGAACCTCGTCCTCACCAACGGCGCCCGCTACTACGTGGACCACGCGCACCCGGAGTTCTCGACGCCCGAGACGACCAACCCGCGTGACTGTGTCCTGTGGGACAAGGCCGGGGAGGCGATCCTGGCCGAGTCGATCAGGCGGGCCCAGGCGACCATGGCGCCGGGGGAGCGGGTCCACGTCTACAAGAACAACTCGGACGGCAAGGGCAACTCCTACGGCACCCACGAGAACTACCTCGTGGACCGGTCGGTGCCCTTTGCGAGGCTGGCCGCTTCGCTGATCCCGTTTTTCGTTTCGCGGCAGGTGTTCTGCGGCGCGGGCAAGGTCGGGTGCGAGGAGCCGGGGGCCGAGGGGGTCACGTACCAATTGGCCCAGCGGGCCGACTTCATCGAGGCCGAGGTCGGGCTGGAGACGACGCTGAAGCGTCCTTTGGTGAACACCCGCGACGAGCCGCACGCCGACCCGGACCGGTTTCGCCGCCTCCACGTGATCGTCGGCGACGCCAACATGTGCGAGGTCTCGACGTTCCTCAAGGTCGGGACGACCGCCCTGCTGCTGATGCTCATCGAGGACGAGGAAATCGATCCGGACGCCTTCACGCTGGCCGCCCCCGTGGCAGCGGTGAAAGCCGTCAGCCGCGACCCCGGGCTGAGCACCGAGTTCGAGATGAGCGACGGCCGGTGGCTGACCGCTCTGGAGCTTCAGTGGGAGTACCTGGAGGCGGTGAAGCGCTACCTCAAGACGCGCGGCGACGACATCGTGACCGGGCCGGAGTGGCCGGCGGAGGTCGCCTCAAAGTGGGAGTACGTGCTGACCGCGCTGGAGGACGATCCCGGCTCCCTGGAGCGCGAAGTCGACTGGGTCGCCAAGCGGGTGATGCTGGAGGCGTACCGGGACAGGCACGGCCTTTCCTGGTCGGACCCGAAGCTCAAGCTCATCGATCTGCAGTACCACGACGTGGACACGGATCGGGGCCTGTACAACCGCCTGGTCGCCTCGGGCCGCGTGGAGCGGCTTGTGTCCGACGAGGAGGTGCAGCGGGCGATGACCAATCCCCCCGAAGACACCCGCGCGTACTTCCGCGGACGCTGCCTCGCCCGCTACGCGACCCGCCTG
>DATLNZ010000147.1 GCA_035536535.1 Actinomycetota bacterium
GATCGCCTTGCACACCAGCTGCATGGTCATGCGCTGGTGCGGGTCCATCAGCTCGGCCTCCCGCAGCGACAGCCCGAACGCCCGGGGGTCGAACAGGTCGATGCGGTCCAGACACGCCGCCGGCGGGTACTCCACGTCCGGAAGCGTCGAGAACCACAGCCGCTCCGTCGGGATCGTGCGGACCGCGTCCACGCCCTCGAGCAGGTTGCGGTGGAACGCGTCGAGGTCGGGGGCGAGCGGGAAGACCCCGCTCATCCCGATGATCGCGACGGGTGCGTTCACAGCTCGAACGCCGCGGTGGCGACCGGCCGCGGCTCCCCCACTCGCCTGTCGACGTGCGCCGCCTGGTCACGAATCGTCACGTGCTCGAACAGCTGCGCCACCGACGTGCAGCCTGGAAACCGCCGCTCGAGCTGCTCGTGCAGGTCCACGAGCCGAAGCGAGTTGCCGCCGACGTCGAAGAACTTGTCCGTCACTCCGACTTCGTCCAGGCGCAGGACGGCTTTCCAGGCCTCGGCGACCTCACGCTCGCTGGGCGTCCGCGGGGGCAGCACGGTCCCGCCCATCGAAGCCCTCACCGGACCCGGCTTCGGCAGCGCCGCCCGGTCGATCTTGCCGCTTGAGTTGTGTGGCAGGGAGTCCAGCAGGACGAACAGCTCCGGGACCATGTACGGCGGCAGCCGCTCGGACAGGTACGCCCGCAGGTCCGCCACCGACGATGCGGCGTCGCCGACCGCCGCGTAGGCAGCGAGACGCTTGTCCGCGGCCTCACCGCGCACGACCACGACGCATTCGCGCACGGCCGGGTGGGATGCGAGCGCCGCCTCCACCTCCCCCGGCTCGATGCGGAACCCCCGGACCTTCACCTGGTGGTCCAGACGTCCGAGGAACTCGACCTGCCCGTCGGACCGGAACCTGGCCAGGTCGCCGGTCCGATACATGCGGGATCCGGGGGGGCCGAAGGGGTCCGGCAGAAAGCGCTCCGCGGTAAGTCCGGGCCGGTTGAGATAGCCCCGGCTCACGCCGAGGCCCCCGATGTGCAGCTCGCCCGGCACGCGCTCGGGGGCCGGGTTCAACCACGGATCCAGGATGTAAGAGGACAGGTTCGCGTTGGTGTGTCCGATCGGTGGTGGACGTCCGTCGTCCTCGCAGACGGCCACGTGCGTGCAGACGGTCACCTCGGTCGGGCCGTAGGCGTTGACGAACCTGCGGTCGCGTCCCCACCTGCTCACCAGCTCCGGCGGACAAGCCTCGCCACACACGATCATCGTCTCCAGGTGCGGCAGGGGGTTGTCCTGCATCACGGCGACCGCCGACGGCGCCAGCAGCGCGACGTCCACCCGCTCGCGGTTCAGGAGGTCCCCCAGACCGGGTCCGGGAAGCAGGTCCGCGCGCTCGCCGAGGACCAGCGTCCCGCCCGCGTACAGCGTCGTGAACACCTCGGACAGCCAGGCGTCAAAGGCGACCGAGTGGAACTGCAGGACGCGGCTGCCCTCGCGGATGCCGTAGGGCTCCAGCAGCGACAGCATCATGCTGGTGATCCCCCCGTGCTGGACGGCGGTGCCTTTCGGGGTCCCCGTGGAGCCGGACGTGTAGACGACGTAGGCGAGGTTGTCCGGGTGAAGGGCTGGCGGCGCGGGGGCGGGGTCGTCCGGAAAATCGGCGTCGACCAGCACGACGGACGCCTCGGTCCGCGGAAGCAAATGTACGAGCGAGGACTCCGTCACCACGACCGACGCGCGCGTGTCATCGAGCATGAAGCGCAGTCGCGCTTCCGGAGAACTAGGATCCAGCGGGACGAACGCGCCTCCGGACCTCATGATCCCGAGAAGCGCGCAGATCATGTCAAAGCCGCGCGGCAGGCAGAACCCCACGCAGATCTCGGCCCCCACTCCCATCGCACACAGACGCGCGGTCAGCCGTTCCACGCGCGACTCCATCTCGCCGTACGTCATGTCCCGGCCCCCAAATCGCAGGGCGATCCGGTCCCGGTGGCGGAGAGCGGTTTGGCGGATCAGGTCGTGCATCAAAACGCCCGGGACCTCCAGGGCGGTGTCGTTGAAGCCCTCGAGCAGGCGGCAGCGTTCGTCGTCCGGGAGGATCTCGACTCGCGAGAGGGAGGCCGACGGGTTGCCGGCGATCGACCGCAGGAGATGGAGGTAGTGCCGGCTCATCCGCTCGATGGTCGCAGCGTCGAACAGGTCGGTGGCGTAGGTGAAGGTCCCGTTCCCCTCGCGCATCTCCAGCGTCAGGTCAAAGGCCGCCGCCGCCGCGCCGACCGGGAACTGCTCCCCGGACAGCCCCGGCATCCGCGGCACCGAGGGTGTGGACGGCTGCAGCGCGAACGCCACCTGAAACAGCGGGTTGTGCGACAGGTCCCGCTCGGGGTGCAGCTGCTCGACGAGCTTTTCAAACGGAAGGTCCTGGTGCGCGAAGGCGTCGAGGCACACCTCACGAACGCGTCCGAGAAGGTCCGTGAAAGACGGGTTGCCAAACAAGTCGGTGCGCAGGACGAGGGTGTTCACGAAGAATCCGATCAGCCGCTCGACTTCCGTCCTGTTGCGACCGGCGACCGGCGTCCCGACGACGACGTCGGTGCGGGAGGCGTACCGCGACAGCAGGACGACAAACGCGGCGAGGTAGAGCATGAACGGGGTGACGCCGGCCGCCTTGCCCAGCTCGTCCAGCCTCGCGGCTACCTCGGGCGGTACCGCGAATTGCACCCGCGCCGCCTCAAAGGAGGGAGCCGGCCGTCGGGGGCGGTCCACCGGCAGATCCAGGACGGCGGGGGCACCCGCCAGCTTGTCGCGCCAGTAGGCCATCTGCTCGTCCAGCTCGGCCCCCTGGAGCCACTCGCGCTGCCAGACCGCATAGTCCGCGTACTGCACCGGCAGCTCCGGGAGCACCAGGTCCCTGGCCTCGAGACGAGCGGCGTACAGCTCGGACAGCTCGTCGACGATCACGCCCACCGACCACCCGTCCACGACCGTGTGGTGCATCACGAGGACGAGGACCGCGTCGTCGTGTGAGATCCGGACGAGCACCGCCCGCATCAGCGGCGCGACCGACAGGTCGAAGTGCTCCGCCGCCCAAGCCAGGACCTCCCCCCGCGCGAGCTCCTCGCGCTCCTCCTCGGGAGCCGCGGACACATCCTCGATTTCGACGCGGACCTCGACCTCCGGGTGGACCACTTGGAGGAGCTCCCCGCCCTTGCGCGAGTAGGCCGTCCGCAGCGTCTCGTGGCGCCGCACCAGGTCGTTCAGCGCGCAGGTCAGGGCGTCGCCGTCCAGGGGGCCCCGCAGGCGCCAGGCCTCGTGGTGCGTATAAAGAGGTGCGTCCGGGAGCAGTTGCTCCAGAAACCACAGCCGCTCCTGCCCGAAGGAGGCCGGAAACAGGTGGGCGTTGTCGGCTGAGGGCTGCGTCTCCGAGGCTGTGGGGTCGGTCATCGGCGGTGCCCGGCCGCCGCTTCGGGGGAGGTCGGGGGCCCGGCCCAACAGGATATCGCGGCGCCAAAGCGGGCCGCGTGGGGGGCCGTCAAAACCGGCTCTGGGAGGCCTCAGCCTAGAATCTGACCTGATGACAGAGGCTGCCGCTTACGCGGCTCCCGTGCGTGAGTTCGTGTCCCGCGCGTTCAAGGGACGGGTGCCCGCCGACGACGAGGACATCTTCGCCAGCGGCGTCGTGAACTCGCTGTTCGCGATGGAGCTGGTCACCTTCGTCGAGTCCACCTTCGACCTCACGATAGATTCCGACGACCTCGACCTCGAGAACTTCAGCTCCGTGGACGCCATCGCGCGCCTCGTGGCGCGAAAAAAAAGGGCGCCGGCCGCGGCGTCGAGCTGACGCGGTGGACCTGACACCGCAACGGCAGGAGTCGGCCTCCCGGTTCCGCCGCTTCGCCGACGAACACGTCCGGGCGCACTCAGCAGCGTGGGACGCGGCCGGACGAATGGACACCAAACTCGTGGCCGTACTAGCCCAGGAAGGGCTGCTCGCTCCCGTGATAGCGCGGGAGCACGGCGGCGCGGCCATGGACGACCTCGACTATGGCCTTCTCTGCCGCGAACTCAGCGCCGCGTGCTCCTCCACGCGCAGCCTCGTAACCGTCCAGGGCATGGTCGCGCACGCGATCCAGCGGTGGGGAACGCCCGAGCAGCACGCGCGGTGGCTGCCGGGGCTTGCGTCCGGCGACGCGGTGGCCGGCTTCTGCCTCACCGAGGAGCAGACGGGAAGCGACGCGGCGAGCGTCCAGACAACGGTCCACTTCGACGGCGCCGGCGCGCGTCTGACCGGGCGAAAGCTCTGGACGACCTTCGGGCAGATCGCCGACCTGTTCCTTGTCATAGGGACGTCCGAGCGCGGACCGACGGCCGTCGTCGTCCCGAAGGATGCGCCCGGCCTCAGAACAGAGCCCGTGCAGCCAATGCTCGGCCTCCGTGCAGCGATGCTCGCGACGGTCGTCCTGGACGACTGCGAGGTTCCCGCGGACAACGTCCTGGGCAAGCCGGGGTTCGGGTTCAGCCACGTAGCCTCCACCGTCCTGGACCACGGACGCCACTCGATCGCCTGGGGATGCGCGGGGATCGCCCGCGACTGCCTGGAGTCCAGCGCCGCCCACGCGTCCACGCGCGAGCAGTTCGGCTTCCCCATTTCCGAGCACCAGCTCGTCCGCCGCCTGGTCAGCCGGATGGTAGTCGGCGTCGCGTCCGCAGAGGCGCTGTGCGAAAAGGCGGCCGCGGCGAGGATGCGCCGCGACCCGGACGCGATCCTAGAGACGATGTCCGCGAAGTACCTCGCCAGCCGCGTCGCCTGGAAGGCGGCGTCTGACGCGGTTCAGGTCCACGGAGCGGCCGGCTGCACGCCGGAGTCTTCCGTCCAGCGCCATCTCAGGGACGCCAGGATCATGCGGATCATCGAGGGGACCGACCAGATGCTGGAGCTGACCATCTGTGACCTCGCCTTCCGTCGGGCCGCTCCGTGAGCGGCATCGCGCACATATCGGCGGCCCTTCCGTCCCGGCTCGCGCCGGTGGGGAGCCTGCCGGAGACCCGGGAGCTGTCCGAGGCGGACCGCGTCGTGTTCGAGGGGCTGGGCATCGAGACCGTGGGGGCCGACGGCTCGTCCGCAGTGGACATGGCCGTCGCCGCCGGGCGGTCCCTGCTCCAGGACACGGGACTGGAACCCACCGGCGTGGACGCCCTCCTGGTCGTGCAGTCGCGCGTCCCGGACATGCTCATGACGTCGGAGGCCACGCGGATCCAGACGGAGCTGGGCATGTCCGGGGCACTGACCTTCTCGGTCTCCGATCTCGGTTGCGTATCCATCAACGCGGCGATCATCACCGCCCGGGGCCTCCTGGGTTCCGGTGCGGTGTCCAACGTCGTCGTCGTCCACGGCAGCACGCCGCCGGCGCCGCGCCGGTTTCGGCGTCCGGTGACGATCAACGGCGAGGGCGGCATCGCTGCCCTGCTCACGCGTGATGCGCCGATGCAGGTGTTGGACGTGGCGCTGCAGACCAACGGCGACTACTGGGACCTGTTCCGGGTCGAGTACAGGGACAAGCCCACCGCAGACTGGACCGAGTCCTGCCGCAGCCTCAAGGAGTACTCGTTCAAGCTCGCCGTCGAAAGCCGCAACCGCTTTCGTGAGCTCAACGGAGCCGTGATGGACCGCTGCGGCGTGAAGGCCGGCGACGTGGACCACTGGATCATGCAGAACCTGTCCGACGGCGCCTTCCGCTTTTACGAGGAGGCCTTCGGGATCTCGTTCACCAAGTCGTGCCGCCAGAACCTGTCGCGTTGCGGGCACCTCGGCTCGGCCGACGTCCTATTCAACCTCCAGACCGCCGTCGCGTCCGATGAGATCTCGGCCGGCGAGCTCGTGTGCGTAATGAACAACTCCCCCTCCGCTGCGTGGAGCACGATGCTGATCCGGACATGAAGCATGTGAAGTGCCTCGTCTGGGATCTCGACGACACACTGTGGGACGGCATCCTCCTGGAGGACCCGTCGGTCCGAGTGAAGCCGGAGGCGGTTGCGGTGATCCAGGAGCTCGACCGCCGGGGGATTCTCCACTCCATCTCCAGCCGCAACGACGAAGGGGCGGCACTCGAGCGACTTAGGGAGGCCGGACTGGACGGCTACTTTCTGTACCCCCAGATCAACTGGAGCACCAAGGCAGTGGGGGTCAAGAACATCGCCGAGCGACTGAACATCGGAGCCGACACGATCGCATTCCTGGACGACCAGCCCTTCGACCGCGACGAGGTACGCGACTCGCTTCCGGACGTCCGCTGCTACGACTCACGGGACCTGTCGTCGCTGCCTTCGCTCCCGGAGTTCTCTCCCGTCGTCACGTCGGAGGCCGCCGCGCGTCGAGAAATGTACAAGGCGGGCGAGCAGCGGGACCTCGAGGAGGAGGCCTTCCAGGGTCCTCGCGAGGAGTTCCTCGCCGGCCTCGGGATGGTCATGAGGATCTCGCCCGCAACACAGCCGGACCTGGCACGCGCGGAGGAGCTGACCGTCCGTACCAACCAGCTCAACACGACCGGACGCACCTACTCCCGCGAGGAGCTCGAGTCGCTGATGGACTCCCTGGACCACCTGCTCCTGGTCGCCTCGCTCACCGACCGCTACGGAACCTACGGGACGATCGGCCTGGCGCTGGTCCAGACGTCGGACCACGCGTGGCGGCTGAAGCTGCTGCTGATGTCCTGCAGGGTGATGTCCCGCGGCGTGGGCGGGGTCCTGCTACAGCACGTGATGCGTCTGGCGCGGGACGCGGGGTCCCACCTGGAGGCCGAGTATGTCCCGAACGACCGCAACCGGATGATGCTGGTGACGCTGAGGTTCGCCGGGTTCAAGGAGGTTGCCAGCGAGGGCGACGTCATGACGCTGGGGGCCACGCGGGAGCCGGCAGCGCCGCCGGACTACGTCCGATTGTTACTGGACTGAAGGAGGCACGTATGGACAGGGATCTGCGCGGACAGGTGATCGAGCAGCTGGACTTCTACTGGCGCGAGCAGTTCCGTCCGCGCCTGGAGGGGATGACCGACGAGGAGTACGTGTGGGAGCCGGTCCCGGGGGCCTGGAACCTGAGGCCGAGGAGCGAAGCGCGAACCTCGATGGCCGCTGGCGGAGGTGACCTGGTCCTGGACTGGGAGTGGCCCGAGCCCGATCCCCCTCCCGTGACGACGATCGCGTGGCGGATCGGACACATCGGCTGCGGGGTGCTGGGGATGAGAGCCAGCAACCACTTCGGCGACGGCTCGACGGACTACCAGACGACTGTTTGGCCGTCGACGGCGATCGAGGCGATCGACTACCTCGACCAGAGCTACGGCGCGTGGCGCGACGGGATCTCGAAGCTCTCGGAAGAGGACCTGTGGAAGCCCGTCGGCCCGGCGGAAGGCCCGTACGCGCAGTCTCCATACATCGAGCTGATCCTGCATATCAACCGGGAGGCGATCCACCACGCGGCGGAGATTGCGCTGCTGCGCGACCTGTACCGAGCACGAAGCGCCTAGTCAGCAGCAGTCCGGGCCGGCCCGCCGCTGCCGCGGCTAGCGATCACCCAGTACGTCGATCAGCGAGTCGATCACTTCGTCCAGCGCGCAATCTTCAGCCGGGACAAAGGCGGGGTCCGACAAGATAGGCGCGATGGCTGCTTCGTAACGAGCGCGCTCGACGTGGAGAATCCGGAAGCCAAGCCGCTCCTCGTCCTGTTCGGCGCGGGCCCACAGCGTTGCCGCCGTCTGGTGCTCGCCGGCCCGCGCGGCCACCGACGCCAGCCCCGCGACGCAGTATGTGATGCCCCTCTCGTCCCGGAGTTCCAACGCCCGCCTCATCGCCTCGACGTATCTCCTCGCGGCCTCCTTCAGCGCCCCTTCGTCCAGAGTTGTATCGGCCAAGCTGTGGAGAGAAAACACAACGCCAGGTTCATCGCCCAGAAGCCGCTTGAGGTCAATCGACTCCAGGATCGCGGATGTTGCCGAGTCGAGATCGCCATAGTCGCGTAGCCTCTCGCCGAGCATGTGAAGGCTTCGGGCCACGCCCATCTTGTCGTCCGCCCTGCGGTGCAGCTCGAGTGCCCGTTTATGCGCATCAACCGACCCGGCCACGTCGCCGCGCGCCCACAAGACGCACCCGAGGACGTTCTCCGCTGACCCTGCCGACGGCCAATCGTCTGTCTGGATGGCCAGTTCGAAGACCTCCCGCGCGGCTACCTCCGCGTCCTCGAACTGGTTGCAGAAGAACAAGCCGTTTGCATATCGGACCAGCGCCGCCATTTCGGTGGCGTAGTCCAGCTCCGCTCGTCGTGCCAGCAGCCTCCTGAGCCAGACGGTTGGCTCGGCGAAGTGTCCGCGCGTGTACCAAACCTGCGTCAGGACGCTGCTCGCGTGGGCGGCAGCGTCAACATCGAAATCGAGAGCCCAAGTCATCGCGGCGCGAAGATTGTCCGCCTCGACGCGCAGCCGCGCTACCCAGGCTCCCCACTCCGATGAGCCGAGGCTTCTAGAAGCTGTCTGCACGAGGCCGAGGAACCACTCGGAATGCCGCCGGCTTACCTCGGCCGCCTCGCCGGCAGAGTCGAGCTGCTCGAGTGCGTAGTCGCGCGTAGTGGCAAGCAGCGAGAACCGGCCGGGCTCCGTCTGCTGAAGCAGGCTCTTGTCCACGAGCGAAGCGATCGCCTCGAGGTCGGCGGTGCACACCGCCTCCGCCGCATCGACGTCGAAGGTGGACGGAAACGCGCCAAGCGCGCGGAAGCACCGCTGCTCCTCGGGGTCCAGCAGCTCGTAGCTCCATCCAATGGCGGCGCGCATCGTCAACTGGCGCTGCGACCTATCCCGCCCGGCCCCCGCCAAAAAGTCGAGTCGGCGCTCCAGCCGGCCGAGAATCTGCTCGGGGGTCATGAGCTTCACTCGCGTCGCCGCCAGCTCCAGCGCAAGCGGCAGCCGGTCCAGCCGCTCGCAGATCTCCTCTGCCGCCGCGTCCAGCTCGAACCCGGGTCTGACCCGGCGCGCCCTCTCCCGGAACAGCTCAGCGGCTTCGCGCTGGTCGAGCGGCGCGATCGGATACTCCTGCTCCGCGTCGAGAGCCAGCCTTTGGCGGCTGGTGACGATGAGCCGTAGCCCCGGCGCCCTTTCGAGCAACCCGGACAGATCCGGCGCAGCGTCAATGAGGTGCTCGATGTTGTCCAGGACCAGGAGGAGGTTCCGGGTCGCCAGGTAGTCGTCCAGACGTCCGGACATTCCGAGGGAATCGGAAACGGCAGCCACCACCAGACCAGGCTCCGGCACTCCCTCCAGTGGTACCCACCACACTCCATGCTCATGAACGCCGGCCAGCCGGCTCGCCAGTTCCAGCGCCAGCCGCGTCTTGCCGATGCCACCCGGGCCGGTGAGCGTGAGCAGCCGGTGTGCCTGCGCCAGCTCAGTCAGCTCCTGAAGCTCACGCGCCCGACCCAGCAGAGGCGAGACGGGGGCCGGAAGGTTCGACAGCTTCAACGTCCGGATGGGCGGGAACTCGTCCAGCTCGAGCTGGTAGAGGCGGACGGGCTGCGGGAAGTCCTTGAGCCGGTGCATGCCCAGGTCGCGACCCGGCGACCCGCCCAGGTGGTGCGCGGGCTCGGACAGGACGGTCTGTCCGCCGTGGCCGGCCGCACAGATACGCGCCGCCATGTGCACGTCCATGCCGATGTAGCCGCCGCCGGCGAGCTCCGGATGTCCTGTGTGGAGGCCGATCCGCAGTCGGATCGGGGAGCCCTCCATTGCACGGTGGATGTCCCGTGCGGCCTTCGCGGCGTCGGGCGCGCGGGAGAACGCCACGAAGAAGGCGTCCCCTTCCGTGTCGACCTCTACGCCCTGGTTCGCCAGCAGGATGGCACGGACCAAGTCGCGGTGTGCGACCAGCTGTCTTCCGTACTCCTCGGCCCCCAGCTTGGCGAGCAGCCGCGTCGAGCCCTCGATGTCCGTCAGCATCAGCGTGACAGTCCCAGCGGGAAGTTCCGTGCGCCGACTCACCCCCATGCAGCAAAGAAGACCACAGACCGGCGCCTCGATCGAAGGCGCCGGAGCGGGCTACCCAGCGTCTTTTAGGTGGTCGGGCTCGGGGAGCGGCAGCGCGACTGCGCCGGCCCCCGACGCGGGTACCGGCCGTCGCGGCTCCCGCACTCCGCTTCCGGGCGGATCCGCAGGTGGTCCCGCGGGTGGAGTTACGGGCGGCTCTGCAACTTCAGGAAGCATGACCCGAAACGCACGACGGACCGCCAAGAGCAGGAGGATGACGGGCAGCGCGATCAGAGAAAACGCGAGCGACTCTGCCAAACCGTCCATCGCCCAAAGATCCTACGCTCGGGGACAAGCCCCGGCTACACAGCCCAGCGCACCTGCGGGCGCGAGGACGCGGCAACCGGGATCGTCAGCGCCTCCTGCTCGACCTCCCCTTTAGTGCGGGGGTCCATCGGCTCCCACGGGTTCACGGTCACACGCCGTTGCTGTCGCGCCCACGAGCCGACAATGCGTCCGTCCACTACGACGGCACCGGAGACCGGCCAGAAGTCCGGCTTTACCTTCGGCTGTGGAAACACCTCGAACCGCTTTGCTTCGTCCTCCACGGCCAGGTGCCCATCCGTCTTGATGTAGGGGTCGCTGTGCGGGATGAGCCGGACCCCCCGCAGGGGCTCGGCCCCCACGAGCGCCTGGCGGTCGGACTCCAGGACGAACCGCTTCACGCCCTCCACCTCCACCCCGGCCAGCTCCCCGGACAGCGCTCGCCACGTCGCCGTCGCGTCCTTTGGATCAACGCCCGACCACCACGTGAAGCGGTCCTTCGTCTGGGGGCCGAGCCACCGAAGGAACCGTCGTGCCAGCTCGAGCCGCGCCTCCTCCGCGTCGGCCTCCGGACGCTCCGCCGGGATCAGCCAGATCCTGCTCGCGTCCCACCGGATGAGCACGCGACCCGTGATCGCAGCGGCGCGGGTGGAGTGACCCAGGTGGGGCAGCGCTTCGTCGACGACGCGCGGCTCCCTAGTCCGGCCTTCGAGAACCCGGTGGACGTCGTCCGCGATCCGCTCCAGCCCGGCTTGCGCATCGGGGTCGCGCGGCATGCGTCCGAGCGTGAAGACTGCCAGGTCCTCGCGCGGGATCACGTAGTCGGCGCCCCGGGGCCCCCAGATCTGCGCGAGGGCCGGGTCCTCCCAGGCCGACGGCTCGACGTCCCGGACGCGCGCGTGCAGGGAGATGACCGCGGCACGCGGCGCGCTGTCCTGGAGCCCTCCCCTGGCGGCCTCCACCAGCGAGGTCCGCGCGAGCCTTTCGTGCAGGTGCGTGGCACGCGCGCGGAACGCGAGGATCTGTGCGGCTCCGACCCGGATCAAGTAGCCCGCTCATCCGGACACTTGGAGGCCGCCGGGGTGCTCGCTTCGACGGTCTCCTCCCACTCGCGTCTGAGGATCGCATAGCCGACGCAATCGACCAACTCTCCTGAGTCGGTTCTCCACGCCTCGCGGTGGTGGGCTTCGGGGGTGAAGCCGCAGCGCTCAAACACGCGACGCATCGCCACGTTGTCGTGGCGCGTGTACCCCGCAAAGCGGTTGGCCTCATGGAGCGTCTCGAAGACGTGACTCGTGGCCCATCGCAGCGCGGCCGTACCGACGCCTTGTCCCCTGTCCGATCTCCTGACCCGAAGGTCGAACAGTGGAGTCACGTCGCCGATGTCAAAGATGCGTAAGAACCCTGCGGCCGGTCCTGGTGTCTGCAACACCCAGAACGAGCGGACCTCCTCGGATGCGAAGTTGCCCCGTCCCGCCTGCTCCAGGACGTCGTCGAAGGTCGGTTGCGTGCGGAGGTGGAACGGCCACTGCTCACTGGAGATCCACCGGGCGAGATCCTCCCAGTCACCGGCGATCAGTTCGAATCGCAGCTCGAGTTGCTCCAACTACGCCTCTCCGGGGGGCACGAGCCAGAGGACGGGCAGAGACCGGTCGGCGCTCACGGCCAGCACCGTTGCGCGGAGGAGGTCCATCCCCACCTGGGCCTGCAGCGGCGGCGCCCCGTCGTCGCAAGGCGGCTGCTCCCGGGTCAGGACTCGCGGCACCGGCCACTCCCAGTCCGACACCCGCAGAGTCTGGCCTGTGGCGTGCTCGCCCTCTACTTCGGTGCCGCTGACTCCATAGCCGATCTCCAAGGGTGCCGTCCCGCGCAGGCCCCCTGCGGCGTGCGGCGAGACCTCCGTCAGGTCCGTTCCGGTATTGATCTGTGCCCGTATGGGCTGCGAGCCCGCGACGGATGCCTCGATGACGACCAGCTCTCCCGGCTCCCGTTTCACCTCGAGAGGACGAAGATCCGGGTATCGCGAGGTCAGCCACGCGGAGACAGCGGCCGCATCGCCCTCGACCGCGACCAGGCTGTCGTGCGACAGGTCGATAACGATGAACGCCGTTTCGTGGAGGTGTTGCGGGCTCAGAAACCCGCCGACCCCCCAGCCGGCGAACGCAGGTGGCCCGTCGAAAGCGACCGCGTTCCGCAGCACCAACGGAACATCCGAGATCGCGGCATCGACGCTGCCGAGCGTCCAGCTCGGCACCGGC
>DATLNZ010000148.1 GCA_035536535.1 Actinomycetota bacterium
GAGGAATTTATGGCCGGGGGCGGAAACGACAGCCTCACGCACGTGGACTTCATGATCGGCAGCGACGACATGGACATCGACGGCATCACCGCGTCCGGCAGCGCCGAGGCCGTGATGCGGTTCGGCGAGTGGGCGTTCGACGTCTGACCGTCTGACCGCCGCGAACGGCTCTGCCGGACCCCCCTTGACCCTCTCGTAGCGTCATCCCGCAGACTGCGGGCATGGGTGAACTGGGACAAGACCCACCCCGGCCCCGAGCTCCCACAGGACGTGGTGGAAGGCACGCGCTCTCGATACGTCGAAGCGTACGAGCGGATCACTGGACGCTCCTTCGACGAGCACCTCAAGGAATCGTCCTGAACGGCTCCGAGCACGACCGGTGCTTGGGGGTGCCGCTCTAGTGCAGCCACTTGGTCCACTCGGCGCCCGGATCGCTGCCCAGGAACGCATGGTGGACAACGACTGCTGCTCCACCGACTACACGTTCCTCAAGCACTACATCGTGTCGTAGGTCGCGCGAGTCTGTGGCGAAGTCCACAGGCACACTCGGGCCCAGCAGGCAGGATCCCGGCTGACGCCGGCGAATGCTTCCAGGCACGGGTCAGGCTTCGTCAATCGGGGGGTAGTCGTGGATCGTTCAGGTGGGGCGCTCGGGCGAGCGCGGATGGCGATTGCGCTTCTGGCGATGAGTTTGGCGTGGGCTGGACCGACCGCGTCACGGCCGGTGTCGGCCCAGGTGCCAGAGCGTCCACATCTGCCGAGCGCCGGGTTGTCCGCTCCCGGAGTGGACGTGCCCTGTGAGCCAAGCGCGGATCGGCCCGTTCCGCTCATCCTGCTGCACGGCACAAGGTCCGACCGGACTATCAATTGGTCCTACCTGGGTCCTGAGCTGGCGGCCATGGGCTTTTGCGTGTACAGCCTCGACTTTCCCGACAGGGGACAGGTTCCCGTCCCGGATTCGGTCGCCGCTCTCGCTGCCCGCGTCGAAGAGGTGAAGCGGGAAACGGGGGCGCCCAAGGTCTCATTGTTCGGTCACTCCCTGGGCGGCGTCGTTGCGCGCGACTACGTCAAGCGGGGCGGCGGTCTGACCATGGTCGAGGACGTCGTCGCCATGGGCACGTCGCACACCGGTTACTACACCGAGCCGCCGGGCGACCAGGTGGATGCTCTTTTCAATACCGAGTGCCACGCCTGCTTCGACCAGGCGCGTGGCTCCGACTACATGCTGGGACTCAACGACGGGCCGGACCTCACGCCCGGCTCGGCCTCCTACACCTCGATCATCACGGCTTACGACGGAGTCGCCTTGCCGCTGGAGAGTCAGTACCTGCCGGAGGGGCCAGAGGTGGCCAACATCCTTCTGCAGGACGCATGTCCGGACCACTTCGTCGATCACGTGACTCTGGCGCTGGATCCGCTCGTGCGGGACTGGGTCGTGAACGCACTGGAGCGCGCTGGACCTGCCGACGAGAGCCGGACCGTCGACTGCGCCCCGCCGCTCAGCCGCAGAGGGAGCTGAGGGCGCGTCCGGAGTGTCGCGGTGGATTGGGGCGGCGCGACCCCGCGCCTTAGTCGACGGAGAAACGCTCCCAGGCTGACTGGCGGGTGATGCCCAGCGCCGCGCCGATCTCCTCCCATGTCCGGCGTTGGCTACGGGCCAGGTGAACCGCCTCTCTCAGCGGGCTCTCCATCGACTTGATGCCCTCGTTGATCCCGCGGATAACGGCCAGGGGGTCGTCCTCGACGTTGCCGGAGATGCCGAGGGTGACGCTGACGTGCAGCGGTGAGCCCGGCGGTTCGTCGTGCCTGTACTCTGACCTGCTGGACGAGCTTCTCGTCATGTCCTGCCCCCCTGGTGTGCGTAAGGACGACCTTACGGAAGTCAGGAATACCTGTCAACCGTCAGGGAGTCCTGATCGGCTCTGAGGACCGGTCGTGAGGTCCGTGCGTTAGGGTCGGACGATGACCGACCGGCCCCCGGCGTCCCTGCTCGGCCTCCAGCCCGGACGCCTGCCCGAGAGCTTCACGGACTTCCTGCGGGCCGAGCGTCCGGACCTCCTTCCGCGCCTGGAGGGGCAGGGGACCGGGATGACCTTCGCCACGACGATCCTCGCGCTGCGGTACTCGTCCGGGGTGGTGATCGCCGGCGACCGGCGGGCGACCGAGGGCTTTTCCATCGCGCACCGCGACATCGAAAAGGTGTTCCCGACCGACTCCCACTCGGCGGTGGCGATCTCCGGCGTGGCAGGGCCGTCGATGGAGATGGTGCGCCTGTTCCAGACCGAGCTCGAGTACTACGAGAAGGTGGAGGGCGAGCCTCTGTCGCTCACCGGCCGGGCGAACCACCTCGGCCGCCTCATCCGCGCCAACCTTCCGGCGGCGATGCAGGGACTGGTCGTGCTGCCGCTGTTCGCGGGCTATGACGTGCGGACCGGCGGCGGGCGCATCTTCCGCTACGACGTGACCGGCGGGCTGTACGAGGAGACCGACTATCACGCGACCGGGTCCGGGGGCAGCGAGGCGAAGGGGACCCTCAAGAAGCTGTACCACGCGTCGGACGACATCGACGGCGACGCCGGCGTGCGCATGTCGCTTGAGGCCCTGGCCGATGCCGCCGAGGAGGACGTCGGCACCGCGGGTCCGGACCCGGTCCACGGCATCTACCCGACGGTGTTCGTCATCGACGCGCAGGGGGTCCGGGAGGTTCCGGAGGCCGAGGTCCGGCGCGTGGCCACGGAGGTCCTCGACCGCCGCTCCGCCGCCTACCAGCGCCGCGCCGGGACCACCAAGCCCATGTCGGCGGAGGAGTGAGCATGCCCGGTTCGTTCATGTACGCATCGCCCGAGCAGGTGATGCGCGACAAGGCCGACTACGCGCGCAAGGGCATCGCGCGGGGCAAGCCTCTGGTGGCGATGGAGTACTCCGACGGCGTTCTGTTCCTGGCCGAGAACCCGTCGTCGACGCTGCACAAGATCTCCGAGATCTACGACCGCATAGCCTTCGCGGGGGTCGGCAAGTACAACGAGTACGAGAACCTTCGCATCGCCGGCATCAGACAGGCGGACCTCAAAGGCTTCTCGTACTCCCGGGAGGACGTGAGCGCGCGATCCCTGGCGAGCCAGTACTCCCAGTGGCTCGGGCAGATCTTCACGGAGGCGATCAAGCCGTTCGAGGTCGAGATCCTGCTCGCGCAGGTCAACGAGGACGGACGTCCGGCCGAGCTGTATCACGTTATGTACGACGGGATCATGGCCGACGCCACCGGGTACGTGGCCCTTGGGGGCAAGTCCGATGAGCTGACCGAGGAGCTGTCCCGCACCTACGAGCCGACGCCGGACCTGTCCGCGGCCGTCCGGACGGGGCTTGCCGCCCTTCAGACGGTGGAGGGACACGACATCCCTTCGGAGACCGTCGAGGCCGCGGTGCTCGATCGCACGATGGCGCGGCGCAAGTTCCGTCGTTTGTCCGCGGCCGATCTGACGGCCTGAGCAGGCACGGCGGCGGCCGGCTCCCGGGCTGAGTCTGCGGGGTCCCAGGTTCGGGGTCCTGGATGCCGGCCGACCTTAGACTCAATCGATGGAGAAGCGGATCTTCGGCCTCGAGTCGGAGTACGGCGTCACCTGCACGTTCCGGGGCCAGCGCCGGCTGAGCCCCGACGAGGTCGCCCGCTACCTGTTCCGCAAGGTCGTCGCGTGGGGCCGCTCGTCCAACGTGTTCCTGGAAAACGGCGCGCGCCTTTACCTGGACGTCGGCTCCCACCCTGAGTACGCGACTCCCGAGTGCGACTCGATTCTGGACCTCATCGCCCACGACAAGGCGGGAGAGCGGATCCTGGAGAGCCTGCTGACATCGGCGCAGCACCGGCTGAAGGACGAAGGGATAGCCGGCGACGTCTACCTGTTCAAAAACAACACCGACTCGGCAGGCAACTCCTACGGCTGCCACGAGAACTACCTGGTTTCCCGTTACGGCGAGTTCCAGCGCTTCGCCGACGTCCTGATCCCGTACCTCGTCTCGCGCCAGGCGTTCGCGGGCGCAGGCAAGGTCCTGCACACGTCCCGGGGCGCCATTTACTGCTTGTCCCAGCGGGCCGAGCACATCTGGGAGGGCGTGTCCTCTGCCACGACGAGGTCCCGTCCCATCATCAACACGCGCGATGAGCCCCACGCCGACGCCGAGAAGTTCCGCCGGCTGCACGTGATCGTGGGCGATTCGAACATGAGTGAGGTGGCCTCTTATCTGAAGGTCGCCACCACCGCCATCCTGCTGCGCATGGTGGAGGACAGCGTCGTGTTCCGCGACATGACCTTCGAGAACCCGATCCGGGCGATCCGGGAGATCTCCCACGACGTGACGTGCAAGCGCAAAGTCCGGCTGGCCAACGGACGGGAGCTGACCGCGGTGCAGGTCCAGTGGGAGTACTTCGAGAAGGCGCAGCGCTACGCGGAGCGGCGCGACCTGGATGACACGCTCAAGACCGGACTGAAGCTGTGGGAGCACGTCCTGCTCGGACTCGAGTCGGATCCCATGTCCCTGGACCGGGAGCTGGACTGGGTCATGAAGCACAAGCTGATCCAGGGTTACCGAGACCGTCACGGCCTTCCCCTGGGCCACCCGCGCGTCGCGCTGCTTGACCTCGCCTACCACGACGTCCATCGGGAGCGCGGGCTGTACTACCTGCTCGAGCGTGGAGGCCACTCGGACCGCATGGTTACCGACGAGCAGGTGGACGAGGCCCGTACGAACCCGCCGCAGACGACGCGCGCGCTGCTGAGGGCGAGGTTCATCCGGGAGGCCAAGGCGCGCCGCCGCGACTTCACCGTGGACTGGGTGCACCTGAAGCTCAACGACCAGGCGCAGCGCACGGTGCTCTGCAAGGACCCCTTCCGGTCCGTTGACGAGCGCGTGGACAAGCTGATCGCGTCGATGTAGTGCCGAGCTTCCGGACCGGCACCGTCCAGGAGGTCCTCGAGCACCACCCGGGCCTGCAGACGTTGCGGGTGCTCGTCGGGGATCAACTGCGCACCGCGATCCTTTACCCCTCGCACGCGGCCCCCGCGGTGGTGGGGGACCGCGTGGTGCTGAACACAACCGCCGTCGACCTCGACCTCGGGACCGGGGGAGCCGACTTTGTCGTCTGGAACCTGGCCGCTGAGTCCTATGACTCCCTGTCCGGGGGCCACATCATGAAGCTGCGGTACACGCCGGCGCAGTGCGACGTGCTGGCGGTGGAGGCCCCGGAGTCACCCGACCACGTGTTGATGGACTCACCCGGGTCGCTCGACCTGACGCCGGTTGTCGCGGCCTCTCTTCACTCACAGCTGTTGCCGGTCGTCGCCGCCATCAGGCACCGGATTCCCACTGCGCGGGTCGCCTACGTGATGACCGACGGCGCCGCTTTGCCCGCGGCCCTGTCGAAGGTCGTCCGGCGCATGCGGGAGCTCGAGTGGCTGTGCGGAGTCGTCACAGCGGGACATGCGTTCGGCGGGGATCTCGAGGCAGTTGGCGTTCCGTCGGGGGTGCTGGCCGCCAAGCGTGTCCTTGGTGCGGACGTGGTGGTCGCCGGTATGGGCCCGGGAGTGGTGGGGACGTCCACCCGCTTCGGCACCAGCGCGCTGGAGCTGGCGACGATCGTCATGGCCGCAAA
Source organism: Actinomycetota bacterium (assembly GCA_035536535.1). Classification (NCBI taxonomy): domain Bacteria; kingdom Bacillati; phylum Actinomycetota; species Actinomycetota bacterium. Next base: position 5,648 of record DATLNZ010000148.1, read on the forward strand.
GGCTGTGGGAGGCCTGCCCGTCGTCGCGGTTCGGATGTCGTCCGGCGATCCCCGTGAGCGGCACCGGGGGTTGAGCCACCACGCCGTCACCGCTCTGGGTCTGGTGGACCCTGAGGGTGTCCAGGTGCCGGTGCCCGGTGAGGCGGGAGCCGAGGTGCGTTCCATGCTTCACCGGTTCCAGGTGGTCGAGGTGGACACGGCGCCGGTCCGTCCGCTTCTGGACCAGGCGGCCGGGCAGGGGCTGGAGGCGTCGCACATGGGACGCACTCCCCCGCAGGACCCTCTGTTCTT
>DATLNZ010000149.1 GCA_035536535.1 Actinomycetota bacterium
TCCTCTCGACCGCTTCCTGGAACTCCTCGTCGCTCGAGGCATCGAGGACGGCGGGCGCAGCTTCAACCGCGGCGGCGTCCCAGTCGATGTCCCTGCAGGCGATCCAGGGGTGGAGGAACTCGACGATTCCCCACAGCCTGCACAGCGAGGCCAGCCGATCGATCGTGACCTGTTCCATGCCCGTCCCGGCTAGGCCCCCGCCGTGGCTCCCAGTGACCCGTCCACCAGTTTGGGCAGTGCCTTCTCGAGCTCCGACTGTCCCATGGCCCCCGACCACCGGGCCTTGACGAGTCCGTCCGCGCCCACGAACACGATCCACGGCTCTCCCGGGAGCTTCCACTCCTGGACGGCGGGGGCGTGGTTCGGCGGCGCGCCGTTGTAGACCTCGACGTGGACGAAATGGACTCCTGCAAACGACGACTTCGCGGCCTCGACGATGTCCACGGTCGGTCCGCAGGTGCGTGACGCACAGAACTTGGGGGTCGAGAAGGTGATCAGCGACGGCCGTCCGGACTGCACGGCCTGCGCCACCGTCACCTCGTGCATGGAGCAGCGGGGCGTCCGCGTGCAGATGGGATCCACACCCCGCGCGTCGGCGACGGTGGGGGTCTGCGTCGGCAGTGCCTTGGCCCCCACCATGGGGCTTTCGCTGCGCTCGAGGACCTGCACGCTCAGCTTCGGGTGGGGCCCGCCCTGCGCGAGGTTCGTTCGCAGCTGCATGTTCCAGACGCCGGGGCGGTCGAAGTCGTGCTCGACGACCAGGATGTCGTGAACCTCGGCCCCCTGTCCGCCCTCCCGAGGGTGCTGGTGGGGCTCGGCGCCCGGCGGGTGCGTGTGCCCGGCGACCGGCGTCCCTCCCCCCACCCCCAGCTCGATCGAGACGGGCTGCGCCGTAGCCTTTACGGGCGGAAGGCCGGGAGGCGTCACCAGCAGCTCGGTGGGACCGCCGGCCGCGACCGGCAGCTGGCCCCTGAACAGGGCGAAGGCGAATCGCCGGTCCCCGAGCGCGAGCTCGCTCGTGGCAGGCTGGACTGAAAGCGCCTTGTCCGGCGCGATGGTGGGGCTGGACGTGGGAATGCCGGAGCCGCGCTTGCAGGCGGACCAGGCGACGGCGCCCAGTCCCAGCGCGATGAACCCTCGTCTGCTGATCTCGGTCATGTGATGGCGCCGGGCGGCGTGTGCCACTTCGACGGGATCCGAGTCTACGCGGGTATCGTTGGACGGTGGTCCGGCCGCCCGGCCCCCACCTCCTGAGGCGTCGAAGAGGAACAATGCACGTCATCGGCACAGCAGGCCACGTCGATCACGGCAAGTCGGCGCTGGTCAAAGCCCTCTCCGGGATGGATCCCGACCGCTTCGAGGAGGAGAAGCGCAGGGGGCTGACCATCGATCTCGGGTTCGCCTGGTGCAAGCTGCCTTCCGGCCGCGAGATCGGGCTGGTGGACGTGCCCGGCCACGAGCGGTTCATCAAGAACATGCTCGCCGGCGTGGGTGCGATAGACGCGGCGCTGTTTGTCGTGGCCGCGGACGCCGGATGGATGCCGCAGTCGGCGGAGCACCTGCAGATCCTGGACTTCCTGGACGTCCGGTCGGGGATCGTGGTGCTGACGAAGTCCGATCTCGCCGACGCGGACATGATCTCGGTGGTGCGGTCCGAGGTGACCGGCCACGTGAAGGGGACGGTCCTGGACGGCGCGCCCATCGTCGCCGTGTCGTCGGTGACGGGGGCGGGCATGGACGAGCTGCGCCGCAGGCTCGACGACCTCCTGTCCACCGTCGCACCGGACTCAGACCGCGGCCGCCCGCGGCTTTTCATCGACCGGTCCTTCACGATCACGGGGGCCGGCACCGTCGTGACCGGCACCCTCACCGGAGGTTCGCTGCGCGCGGGGGCCGAGGTGGACGTTCTTCCTTCGGGACATCGCGTGCGGGTCCGCAGCCTGCAGACCCATCAGCGTCCCGTCGAGGAGGCCGAGCCCGGCAGCCGCGTCGCCGCGAACCTGGTCGGACTGGACCGCCGCGAGATCGCGCGCGGCGACGCGCTCGTGACTCCGGACTCGTGGAAGCTGTCCGACAGCTTCGCCGCCAGGCTGCGGACGTCCCGCGACCTGGCCCACCCGCTGGTCGAAAAGGGCGCCTACGAGCTTTACATCGGCTCGGCCGAGATCCCGTGCCGGCTGAAGTTCCTGGAGGACCCGTTGGCCGAGGCCGGGCGCAGCCCCGCGATGCCGCCCGGGTCCACGCTGCTGGTCCAGGTGTTCATGATGCGACCGGCCCCCCTGGAGCCCGGGGACCGCTTTATCATCCGCGACGTCGGCCGGTGGGAGACGGTCGCCGGAGGCTGCGTCCTTGACCACACGACCGGTCGCATCCGCCGGGGCGATCCCGAAGTGCTCGACAGGCTGCGGGCGCGGGAGGCGTCCGAGCACGACGAGCTCGTGGCCCGCGTGATCTCCGAACGGCGCCTGGTGGCCAGGTCCGACCTGCAGTGGCTGGCGGGAGCGGGGCCCCGAGATCTGGACATGGCCCTGGGACGGGCGACGTCGGCGCGCCAGATCGTGTCCACCCCGGGGTTCGTCCTTGACTCCGGGATGGAGCAGGAGCTGCGAGCCAGCGCGCTCGACGCCCTGGCCGTCCACCACGCCGACAACCCGCTGGACCCGGGGATGCCGAGGGAGCCCCTTCGCCTGCACCTGACGCTGGGCCCCCGCGCGTTCACCGAACTGGTCGACGCGTGGGCCTCCGCCGGACATCTGGTCGCCGAGGGGACCTGGCTGCGGCTCCCGGGCCACGAGGGGTCCATGGCCCCGGAGCAGCGCGACGAGGCGGACCGGGTCCTCAAGGCCCTGCGCGACGGCGGGTTCTCCCCGCCAGAGACCCCCGCCCTCGGCGCGTCGCACGAGCTGCTGAAGGCGCTGGAACGAAGCGGCGAGATCGTAGCCATAGCCCCCGGACTGGCTTACGCCGCAGACGTGATGCAGGAGGCCGAGCGGAAGGTGATCGACCTCATCAAAGAGCAGGGACCGGCCACCGTCGGACAGGTGCGCGACGTCATCGGCACCACGCGGAAGTACGCCGTCCCGTTGCTCGAGTACTTCGACTCGTCCGGGCTGACACGCCGTCAGGACGACGCGCGCGTCCTCGGCCCCCGCGGCCGGAAGCTCGCGGGCGTTGACTGAGCTGAAATCGTCACGCGCGATCGATCGCGCGTTTCCC
>DATLNZ010000150.1 GCA_035536535.1 Actinomycetota bacterium
AGAAGCCGCTTGATCGCCATCTTCTTCGCGCGCTGCACGATCGACTCGATCATCGCGCCCGACGAGAAGTCCTTGAAGTACAGGACCTCCTTGTCCCCGGAGGCGTAGGTGACCTCGAGAAACCGGTTGTCCTCCGACGACTCGTACATCGCCTGCACCACGCGGTCGATCATCCAGCGGCAAGTGGCCTCGGCGTCGCCGCCGGTTCTCGCCAGGCCCTCCGGGTGAAGCGGCAGGTCGGGGGTCAGGTAGATCCCGAAGATCGCGGACGCCCCCTCAGAGTCGGGACGCTCGATCTTGATCTTCACGTCCAGGCGCCCCGGTCGAAGGATCGCCGGGTCGATCAGGTCCTCGCGGTTGGACGCTCCGATGACGATTACGTTGCGCAGCGACTCCACGCCGTCGATCTCGGCGAGCAACTGCGGGACGATCGTCGTCTCCATGTCGCTTGAGATGCCGGTGCCTCGGGTGCGGAAAAGCGAGTCCATCTCGTCGAAGAACACGATCACCGGCACGCCTTCGCTGGACTTCTCCTTGGCGCGCGCGAAGATCAGCCGGATCTGGCGCTCGGTCTCACCGACGTATTTGTTGAGCAGCTCGGGGCCCTTGACGTTGAGGAAGTAGCTGCGAGCGTCCGGACGCCCCGTCTTCTCGGCCACGCGCTTGGCCAATGAGTTTGCAACGGCCTTCGCGATCAAGGTCTTGCCGCAGCCCGGGGGCCCGTACAGGAGTACGCCCTTTGGGGGCCGCAGCTTGTGCTCGGCGAACAGGTCCCCGTGCAGGTACGGCAGCTCCACGGCGTCGTGGATCGCCTCGATCTGCGCGCGCAGTCCCCCGACGTCGTGGTACTCAACTTCCGGGACCTCCTCCAGGATCAGCTCGTCCACCTCGGGCTTTGGCAGCTTCTCCAGCACGTAGCCGGACCTGGTGTCGTACAGAAGGTGGTCGCCGGCACGAAGGTGGACGTCGCGCAGCGGCTCGGCCAGCAGCGCCACGCGCTCCTCGTCGGCCCGAGAGATGACCAAGGCGCGGTCGGCGTCCTCCATGACCTCCTTGAGGGTGACGACCTCTCCCGCCGGCTCGAACCCGCTGGTCTCGACGACGTTGAGGGCCTCGTTGAGGACGAGCTCCTGTCCGAGGCCGAGCAGCTTTGCGTCGATGGACGGGTGGACGTTCACGCGCAGCTTGCGGCCGCCGGTGAACACGTTGATCGTCCCGTCGCCGTTGAGGCCGAGGAACACGCCGAATCCGGACGGCGGAGCCGTCAGCTTCTCGACCTCCTCGCGCAGAAGCGCCACTTGTTGACGCGCCTCCTGAAGCATCGCCACGAGGCGCTCGTTCTGCTGGAGCGACTGCACGAAACGCGATTGCAGGTCGCCGAGCTGCTCCTCGATATGCCGGACGCTGCGCGCGTCCCCCCGGCGCCGGGCGGAGGAGTTCAGTTCCGACAGCTGCGCGCGAAGCTCTTCGAGCTCCCGCTCGACGTCGGCGAAATGGCCCTCTTCGGATCCTCGGCTCACGGCACCTCGCTCACCCATTGGCGGCCGCGCAAAGCCGCTGGTCGCGGCACGTCTGCAGTATAGGAACGGATATCGACATCGTCGCGACACTTGCCCACATCGCAAACGGTCTAACGCTGTTGTCGGCGTGTAGGGTCCAGCGTCACTTTCGGAAAACGGGCATAGCGACCACAGAGGGGCCGCCGGGGTTAACCCGGCTCGCCGCTCCCATGCGACGGCTCGGGCCAAGCCGGATGCGGCTGCTCGAGGGCACGGCCGAGTCGGCGAAGATACTCCTGGCGCGGCAGCTCCACCGCCCCCAGCGACGCCAGGTGTGGCGTCTCCCACTGGACGTCGATCATGCGGGCGGCCGTGTCACCCCCGGCCGCGTTCAGCAGCTCGACGAGCGCGACGAGTGCGACCTTGGAGGCATCGGCCCGGCGGCTGAACATCGACTCGCCGCTGAACAGTCCGCCGATGGCGACGCCGTAGAGTCCGCCCGCCAGCTCCGGCTCCTCTCCCTCGCCGATAGTCCAGGCCTCGACGCTGTGAGCCCAGCCCAGCTCGTGTAGTTGCGTGTACGCCGCGCGGACCTCGTCGGTCACCCACACATACTCACCGGAGGCACGGTCCGAGCAGCCCTGCAGCACCTGCTCGAAGGCGGCGTCGACGGTCGTCCGGAACTTCTTGCGCGCCCGGTTCAGCGAGCGGCTGACACGAAGGCCGTCCAGGGGGAGGATCGCGCGCGGGTCTGGAGACCACCACGTCAGCTGCCCCTGTGGCGAGCGCATCGGGAACAGCCCCGACCGGTATGCCAACAGGAGCGTTCCCGGCTCCAGATCGGCCCCCTCCGAAACCCAGCCCCGCTCATCGCCGGATGTCGCGGGGGGAAATCTGTGCTTGGAAGGCTGAGGCTCGACGGCCATCACACCCGCGGCGCCGGGTGGGTCCGCGCGGCACGGAGCAAACACGTCAGCATCGTGTCCATGCGGCCTTCCGGAGAAGGACCTGCGATCGGTGCGGACGCACGGACCACACTGCGCGCCAATCGCGACTTCAAGGTCGTGGTTGCCGGACAGGCTCTGTCCGCCCTCGGCGACGCTATCTCCATCACCGCGATGCCCCTGCTCATCCTGTCGCTGACGGGCTCCGGTGCGCTTATGGGACTGGTAGGTGCGCTCCAGGTCGCGCCCGACCTGATCGTGGGAGTAGCCGCCGGGGCCCTTGCGGATCGCTGGGACCGGCGCCGAATGATGTTCCTGGCCGACCTGGGCCGGGCGGTGCTGACGTTTCTGATCCCACTTTCGTTCTGGCTCGGGCTGCCGGTCATCTCGGTGATCATCATCGTCGCGGTCCCAGCCAACCTGCTCCGCGTCGTGTCCGACGCGGCCTACACCAGTTCCATCCCGAAGCTCGTGGGCCGGGACAACCTAGCCCGCGCCAACAGCTACATGGAGGCCACACTCAGCATCCCATTCATCGTGAGCCCCGCCCTGGCCGGGATTCTCGTCTCCAGGATCGGCGGCGCCGCCACCATCGCCATAGACGCCGTGTCGTTCGGCCTGTCCGCCGCGTCGCTCCTGATGGTCCGCCGGTCGTTGAGGGCCGACCGTACCGGCCCGACCCCCCGGCTCCTCGTGGACATCCGCGAGGGGATCACCTTCGTCTGGCGGACGATGGTCCTGCGCCTGACGATCGCGTACTGGAGCGTGATGACGATCGCCTCGGCTGCGCTCCTGCCTGCCCTCGCCTTCTACCTGACGGTGGACCGCGGCCTCGGTCCGCAGGTGTTCGGCCTGCTGGGCAGCGCCTGGTCGGTCGGCTACCTCTGTGGGTCGCTGCTGGCGGGCCGGCTCGGCGGCACGCGACTGGGCCTGCGCATGGCGGCCTGTGGTGTGGTGACGGGAGCAGCGCTGTTGGTGGTCACGCGGACGCGGCTCCCGAGGACGTACCTGAGCGCTGCCTTCGTTCTGGGCGGGGCATTGGCGATCCAGCTCGTTGCGTACATGACGCTAAGGGCCTCGGCCACTCCGGACGAGTTGCTGGGGCGCGTCGGCAGCACCTCACGGACGATCTCCGTGGGGCTCCGCCCGCTGGGACTGCTGGCAGGCGGCGCACTCATGGACGCCACCACCGGTGGGACTGCTCTAATGGGCATGGCGGCCGTATCCGTCGGAGCAAGCACTCTCTTTGCGCTCATACCGAAGTTTCGCGACGCGGGAGCAGCGGACACACCGGCGGCTTGAGTGAACGATCGTCCTCGCAACGAGCGGACCGGGACGCGGAGGTCAGGCTTGGTTCAGCCCGGGGGGTCGTACAAAAGGTCCGGGGCCAGGCGCGCAGCGGCCGTGTCGCTGGCGGTGTCGTTGGTGATGGCGGCGGCGAAGGCCGCCGTCGGCATCGCGTCCGGGTCGATCGCCGTCATCTCCGACGCTCTTCACTCGGCCCTGGACGCCGGAGCGACGGTCCTCACGCTGGCCGCGGTCCGGCTCGCCGACCGGCCCCCCGACCGCCGGCACCCGTACGGACACGGACGCGCGGAGAACCTGGCCGCGCTGGCCGAGTCCGCTCTTCTGATCCTGGCCGGGGGCTTTATCGCCAGGGAAGCCGTCCAGAGGCTGATGGAGGGCTCCTCCGCCAAGCCTCCGTGGTACGCGGTGGGGCTGGTGGCCGCGTCGCTCGTGGTCGACGCCAGCCGGGCGCGCTCACTTCGCAAGGCCGCCGATCTTCACGACAGCCCTGCGCTGGCCGGCAACGCCGCCAACTTCGCCGCCGACGCCCTGTCGTCCATAGCCGTGCTGGCGGGCCTGGCGCTGGCCAGGCTCGGGGTCCCGGGAGCCGACCCGGTAGCTGCGCTGGCGGTGGTCGCCCTGGTGTGGGCGATGGGGGTCAAGCTCGGGCTCTCGGCGGTCCACACACTCATGGACGAAAGCCCCGAGGGGCTGGACGACCGCCTGCGCGAGGCGGCGTCCCATGTGGAAGGGGTGCTGGACGTCTCGGACATCCGGGTCAGGCGGTCCGGACCGCAGACGCTGGCCGACATCACGATCGAAGTCGGACGCACCGCCTCCGTGGAGCGGTCCCACGAAATCGCGCGGGCGGTGGAGGGGACTCTCGCCGGCCAGATGCCGGGGGTGTCCGCCACTGCGCGAGTGGCCCCCTCCCGGGCCGGCGAAGACGTCACGGAAGCAGTTTTGGCCGCGGCGGCGCGGGTAGGCCTTGCCGACCAGGTCCACAACGTCCTGACGATCCGCCACCCGGAAGGGCTGTGGCTGCTGCTTCACGCCAAGGTCGATCCGGCCATGCCTCTTTCGCAGGCGCACGGCGTCGCGGACGAGCTGGAGGCCGAGCTGCGCCGGGAGATCGCGGACGTGGCTCGCGTGGAAGTCCACCTCGAGCCGAGGGAAGCCCAGGACGTCCCGGGAACGGTGGTCAGCGACGAGCGTGACGACCTCGTCGGCGCGCTCAGGAGAATCGCGGAGTCCCACTCCCCCATCGTCCGGTGCCACGAGGTTGCGGTTAGCTCCGTGGACGGTGGAGTCCACGTCGTCCTGCACTGCGACGCTCCGCCCGAGACGCCGATCGAGCACATGCACGCGGCCTCCCTGAGGGTGGAGGCCGAGGCGCACCGACGTTTTCCCGGCGTCATCACGCTCACGATCCACTTCGAGCCGCTGGAGCAATGATTTAGCCGAACCTAACTTTTATGTTAGGTTGCATCGATGTCTTCGTCCTCCGCGGTGCAGGACTACCTGAAGGCCATCTACCAGCTGGGTGGCGACGGCTCCCACGTGTCCACGTCGGACCTCGCCGACCGCCTCGACGTCCGGGCTCCCTCCGTGTCGTCGATGGTGCGGCGGCTGCACGACCAGGGCCTGGCCCGGCACTCGCGCTACCAGGGGGTCAAGCTGACGCGGGCGGGAGTCCGCCAGGCCCTGGAGGTCATCCGGCACCATCGCCTGCTGGAGCTGTACCTCGTAAAGGAACTCGGGATGGACTGGGACCAGGTCCACGAGGAGGCCGAGGTCCTGGAACACGTGCTGTCGGAGCACCTGGAGTCGAGGCTGGACGCGCTGCTCGGTCACCCCACGGAGGACCCGCACGGCGACCCGATCCCCACGGCCGACCTGACCGTGGACAGCAGTCGTTACCCTCCGCTCGTGGAGCTCCATGACGGGGCACGGTGCGTGGTCCGCCGCGTGAGCGACCGCGACCCCGAGATGCTGCGCCACCTCGGGGCCCTGGGGATCCGTCCGGGGGCCGAGGTGACCGTGCTGTCGTCCACTCCGTTCGGGGGCGACGTCCGCATCCGCGTGGGCAGGCGCGTCCGGCAGCTGGGCGCGCGCGCCGCGGAGTGCGTGTTCGTGGACGGCCTGGACGAGGAGGCCTCATGAGGCTGAGGTGGTGGAGGGCAGACGACCCGGCTCCCGTCCGAGACACGACGATGTCGCGCCGGGACTTGCTCCGCGCGGGATCCGCGGCGGCCGGCGGTGTCGTGGCGGCCGGGGCGCTGGGCAGGTTCGCGTCCGCCGCCCCCTCCCCCACACCGGTCACGCACGACCCTGCCCGGCACGGGACCGGCGGCCGGGCGAGCCAGCAGGACCCCGCCGGCCACCACGGCCACAGCGGTGGGACCGCGGGAAGGCGCGTGGACCACGCGCGCAACGGCTTCGACCCAACCAAGATCCTCTACGACTGGGACCTGGGCACCACCAGCACCATGCCCGACGGCCGCACCCTGCGCGAGTACCGCGTGATAGCCGTGGACAAGGAGATAGAAATCGCGCCGGGTCTGTTCTTCCCGGCGTGGACCTTCGCCGGACGCGTACCCGGCCCGACGCTGCGGTGCACGGAAGGCGACCGCATCCGCATCGAGTTCATCAACGGCGGCACCCACCCACACACGATGCACTTTCACGGCATCCACTCCGCACGAATGGACGGCGTCCCAGGGGTGGGGGCGGGCATGATCGAGCCCGGGGGCCGGACGATCTACGAGTTCGACGCGTTCCCATTCGGCTGTCACCTGTACCACTGCCACGCGGTCCCGCTGAAGCGCCACATCCACAAGGGCCTGTATGGCGCGTTCATCATCGACCCCGACCCGGCCCGCCACGCGGACAAGTCCGACGCCGCTCGCCGACGCACCCTCGAGGGGGCCAGAGAGGCGGGGGTGCGCGAGATGGTGATGGTCATGAACGCCTTTGACACCAACTTCGACGACGAGAACGAGGTCTACGCCGTCAACACCGTCGCTTTCGCGTACGCGGAGGCCCCCATAGTCGTGGGGACCGAGGAGGACGTCCGGATCTACCTCGTCAACATCACCGAGTTCGACCCAATCAACTCGATTCACCTCCACGCGAACTTCTTTGACTACTACGACCACGGCACCACGCTCGAGCCGACGCTGAAGACCGTCGACACGATCATGCAGTGCCAGGCGCAGCGCGGGATCCTGGAGTTCAACTTCCGGGGCTTTGAGCCGGGCCTGTACATGTTCCACGCCCACCAGAGCGAGTTCGCCGAGCTGGGCTGGATGGGCAGCTTCGACGTGGTGGAGGGCCGGCCGGCGTGATCCCGAGGCCGCCGGCGTCCAACCCGCCCGCGCCCCGAGCGCGCTGGGTGGCGGGGCTCGTCCCTCTGGTCCTTCTCGCCGGACTGGTCGCTCTGTTCCTGGTTGCCGACCCGCTGCGCAACCTTCGTGGCGACGCCCCTCCCGTCGAGGAGCTGACGATCACCCGTGCGGTCCTGGACGAACGGCCGCGCCGCATCGACCTGCACGTCACCAACGGGGGCCCGGAGCCGGTGACGGTGGCTCAGATCCAGGTGGACGGCGCCTTCTGGCCGTACAAGCTGGACGGCAGCAGACAGATCGACCGGCTGGGCTCGCGCCGCGTCCGCATCGACTATCCATGGGTGGACGGCGAGACGCACCAGGTGGTCCTGCTTTCGTCCACGGGAGTGGCGTTCGCGCACGAGATACCGGTCGCGGTCCGGACGCCGGACGTCACGCGCTCCACGCTGCTCACCTTCACGCTGCTAGGAGCGCTGGTCGGCGTAGTGCCGGTCCTGCTCGGACTGCTGTGGCTTCCGTTCCTCAGCTCCCTGCGTCCGCGCTGGGTGAACTTCTTCCTGGCGCTCACAGCCGGACTGCTGGTCTTCCTGGGGGCCGAGGCCGTGCACGAGGCGCTGGAGGTGTCGGCATTGGTGCCCGGCGCGCTCCAGGGGTTCGGACTGGTGGTCCTGGGCGTGCTGCTGTCCATCGCGCTGCTCTACGGCATCGGGGGATGGATGCGAAGCCGGCGCGGATCGGCGTCGCCGTTCTACGTGGCTCTGCTGGTGGCATTGGGAATCGGACTCCACAACCTCGGCGAAGGTCTGGCCATCGGCGCCGCGTACTCGCTCGGCGAGGTCGGGCTCACGTCGTTTCTCGTGCTGGGGTTCATCCTGCACAACACGACCGAGGGGCTTGGGATCGTGGCTCCCCTGGCGCGGGAGCGTCCGTCGATCGGGTCGCTTCTGTTGCTGGGCGCGATCGCGGGAATTCCAACGATCGCCGGCACCTGGATCGGGGGCCTGAGCTACAACCCGGCCGCCGCCGTGCTGTTCCTGTCGCTGGGGGCGGGCGCCATCTTCCAGGTGGTGG
>DATLNZ010000151.1 GCA_035536535.1 Actinomycetota bacterium
GTGCCAACAGCCATGCGCCCTGGGGAGTCTTTCGGCAACGATGCAGGAGTCGGGACTCTCTTCGGGTCCGCCGATCCAGACCCGTCGAACAACCGAGACGCGGTCCGCTTCAGCATCGAGGCGTGCGAGGAAGGGATGGACGCCCGCGGCGCCTCTCGCGGCGTGTCGATCACCGGCACACGCGGGCCGGACATCATCTGCGGCTCCCGGTTCGGCGACTCCATCAACGGACTCGGCGGCGCGGACGTGATATTCGCCTACGGCGGCAACGACGCCGTCAACGGTGGGACCGGAGACGACTACGTGGACGGCGGGTCCGGCAACGACGCGATCCGCGGGGGCCCCGGACGCGACCGCATAGTGGGTGGTCCGGGCCGGGATGCCTGCAGAGCGGAAGTCAGCACCCGCTGCTGAGCGAGCATGGGTAATGACGTGTACCTGAGACGACGCGCAACCACCCGAACAGCCCTTCTGGCGGTGGCAGCGATCATCTCGGGCGTCGCGTTCGCCCCGCCGGCACTCGCTGCCTCCGCGGACGTGCAGGTCGAGAAGACGTGTCGGAACCTCACTGCCAATAGGGGGGCCGGACACCAGACACCCGACCCGGACGACGAGGTGAGTGTGGCTCCCGGCGACAGGATCAGATGCACGATCGCAGTCACGAACAACGGCCCGGACGATTCAGAGTTCGTGAGCCTGTTCGACGATGTGCCGCCGGGGGTGACCGTGGAGAACGGACCCTCCTCGCAGCCTCCTCCGCCCGAGGGGTTCACGTGTGAGATCACCCAAGACGGGGATCTGATGTGCGAGGACCCCGAGCTACCTGAAGGGTCGACGAACTTCGTCACGTACGTCTTCAGGATTCCCGATGACGCCCGACCCGGAGATGCCTTTCGCAACTTCGCTTTCTCAGACCCATTCACGGACGACGCCGACACGTCGAACAACAGCGACGCCGTCAGGTTCGCCGTCGAAGAGTGCGAGGATGGGATCGACGCTCGCTTCGCGCGCCGGGGCGTCTCCATAACCGGCACCCGAGGTCCGGACATCATCTGCGGCTCCCGCTTCGGTGACTCCATCAACGGACTCGGGGGCGCGGACGTGATCTTCGCCTACGGCGGCAACGACGCAGTCAACGGCGGGACCGGAGCCGACTACATCGACGGCGGGACAGGCCGGGACGCCCTCCGCGGGGGCCCGGGCAGGGACCGGATAGTCAACTAGCCGGCCCCCGCCCGCGCACGCTCTACCGGCTGAGGTGGTGGACGACCGCCGCTGTCAGCCACCGCCACTCGTCCACCCGTGAGGTGATCTCGGGCGCACCGTTCATCACCGCGACCAGCTCCCAGTAGCGCATCGCCCTCGGATCCTGGTCGCGAAGGTGCCCGACGAACGAGGCAACGAAGGCATCGTCGGGCTGCTGTCCATTCGCAGCCGCCTGGGTCTCCACGAACTCCCGCACGATCGCGCCGGCGGAGTCCGACCGCGGGTCCTCGCCCCGGTCCATCGCCTCGCGCGCGGCGAGCACAGCGTCCTCGCTGGACGTCTTGGCCGCCTCGAGGTCGAAGTCGGCCGACCACGTCCTGGACGCCGACTCGCGCATGCCCTGGAGGAATTGGGGGTCGGACAGGATCCCGGACATCTCCACCCACGCGTCCAGCTGCTGCGGAGTGGGGTCATCCGGTAGCTGCGGCGTGCTGGCTTCGATCATGTCTTGCGTCCACTGCTCGTCGATGGGGATCCCCTCCGACACCTGCTGGTAGAAGCCTTCGATGACGGCCTTGCGCTCTTCGTTGGAAAGTCTCGTCACGGCCTGCAACCTCCTCAGGTCTGCTTCGTCGGGTCCGGTCTTGAGTGCGGCCCTGATCGCCGCGGCCACCCGGCCGAGCGAGGTCACGTGAGCCTCGATGGCGCGCAGCCGCAGCTCCAGGGCCTGTGCGAGGCTCAGCTCCCGGCTGAGCACCGCCCGTATGGCCGCCAGGTCCAGCCCGGCCTCCCGCAAGGTCCGGATGAGGTCCAACCGGACGAGGTCGGAGTCCGAGTAGAGCCTGTAGCCGGCCTGCGTGCGCTGCGCAGGAGGCAGAAGGCCTTCGTCGGAGTAGAAGCGCACGGTCTTCACGGGCAGTCCCGTCCGCTTCGCGATCTCGCCGATCGTCATGGGCTTGGCGTCCATGACGGCAGTGTGGACCCTCCAGCTACTGGAGAGTCAAGGCCTACGCGCTCTTCAGGGCCTGCTCGAAGTCGTGGAGCAGGTCCTCCGGGTCTTCGATGCCGACCGACACCCGGACGAGTCCCTCCCCGATCCCCGCAGAGGCGCGCTCCTCCGGCGTCAACTGGGTATGCGTCACCGAGGCCGCGTGGATTACCAGCGTGTGGACTCCTCCCAGGCTCGGCGCCATCTTCGCCAGGCGGACGCCTTCCGTGAACCGGCGGCCGGCGTCCAGTCCGTCCGCTAACTCAAAGGCGAGCATCCCGCCGAAGCCCCGCAGCATCGACATCGCCGTGCGGTGGTCCGGATGGCTCGGCAGCCCCGGGTACCAGACCCGCGCCACCTTCGGGTGTCCCTCCAGATAGCCCGCCACCTGTAGCGCGTTGCTGCAGTGACGCTCCATGCGCAGCGCCAGCGTTGCGGTGCCCCGCAGGGCCAGCCAGGCGTCGAACGGCGAGGCGGTGCCGCCGAGGTCCACGGACATCTCGCGGACCTCGTCCATCAGCTCGCGGGAGCCGCACGCCACGCCGCCGATCAGGTCGTGGTGGCCCCCGAGGTACTTGGTCGTGGAGTGAGCGACGATGTCCGCGCCGAGCGATAGCGGGTTGCACAGGTAGGGGCTGGCGAACGTGTTGTCCACCACCAGGCGGACCCCTCTGCTGCGGCACTCGGCCCCCAGCGCGGACAGGTCCGGGACCGAGACTGTGGGGTTGCCGATGGTCTCCGCGAAGCAGGCGACCGTGCCGTCCTCCATGGCAGCCACGAAGTCCTCGGCCCTGTGGCTGCCGGCGATGGTCGTCCGGACTCCCCAGCGCGGCAGGATCTTGCGGGCCACGGCGAACGATCCGCCGTACAGGTCCGGCGAGAACACGACATGGTCGCCCGACCTGGCCACTGCGGCCAGCGACGTGGTGATGGCTGCCATCCCCGACGAAAAGCTGACGGCCGCGCCGGCGCCCTCGAGGTCGGCGACCACCGACTCGAGCGCCGCGCGGGTGGGGTTGTGCCAGCGCGAGTAGACGTAGCCGGCGTCGTGGCCGGAGCGGATTATCTCCGCCAGCTCCTCCGCGCACGGAAAGGCGAACGTCGACGCCTGGTAGATGGGGACGGCCACCGGCTCGGCGGGGCCGAGGTCACGTCGCCCCTCGTCCGGACCCCACCGGAGCGAGCGCGTCGTGAAGCCGTGGGTCATGGGCGGAGTCTACCGGCGGTCCTGGGAGGTGCCGCGGTCAGCGGACGACCGCCAGGCCGTCTTTGATGACCGTTCCGTCCGGACCGGCCGTCTCAAAGACGTAGGGTCCATCGTCGGTTCTCCAGAATTTGGTGGTGATCGGCTGGCCGGGGATCACCGGCTTGGAGAACCGTCCGGCGAAGCGGGTCAGGCGGCTTGGGTCGCCGGAGGCCAGGTTCTCGACCGCGGCCCAGCAGGCGAACGCGAGCGTGTTCATGCCGTGGTTGATGACGCCCGGAAGCCCGACCTGCTTGGCAAACGAGTCGTCCAGGTGTATCGGGTTGTGGTCGCCGGAGGCCTGCGCATAGCGGGCCGGCTGGTCCGGGTCGATGCGCTGCTCCACCACGGCGACCGGGTCTGACTGCCTTGTCGCCGTGATGGACGGCACGGGCTCTCCGGTGGTGGGCTCCCCCGTGTGGCCCCGGACGTAGATCGTCCCGTAGAACTCGCCGAACGGCTCACCCGTCTCCGAGGCGTACACCACGTGGGCCGTGGCCGACGTCCCGCGCAGACTTCCTGCGATCCCGGAAACCCTCCCGCGGCAGACGAGCACGTCGCCCGCACGGATCGGGCGGTGAAAGCGCATGTCCTGGACGAGGTGGACCAGCCGCATCAGCAGGTCCACCGGCAGCGCCTCGGCCATGACGCCGGCCAGCGCGTCCCATCCGGCCACTATCGGGAAAAGAGGCGGGGCAACCGAGTCCGCCCCCTTGCGGTACAGGGGGCTGGGATCGTTGACCGCGTCCGCATAGCGCTCGATCGCCTCGGGCGTCACCTCGTAGCGGCGATCGTCGGACCAGATGCCGACCGTGTCGTGGTTGATCGCCACGACTATCTCCTGGTAGCGGAGGGGCTCCGCGTGGCCGACGGCGAAACTCGCGGAGACGGACTGCGCCCCGTCGCGGACGGGCTCACCGATGCAGCCGGCATCTTCTCCACCACAGTGGACTTGTTGATGTAGACCTTGGCCGTCGGCTGCTCGGCCCCCGGATCGCCGGGCGGACCGCCCTTGGCGAAGCCCTCAATCCTCTTGGCGATATCCATTCCGGTCGTGACCTTGCCCACCAGGGCGTAGTCGGGGGTGAGGCCGGCGCCCCCGGGACCGGTGACGATGAAGAACTGGGAACTGGACGTCCCGGCCGTCTCCTGCCCGCCCTTGGCCATGGCGACGAGGCCCTCCGTGTACTTGAGCGTCTTGGGCGGAGCCTCCGTCACCTTGTAACCGGCTCCGCCCGTCCCGTCGCCCTTCGGGTCGCC
>DATLNZ010000152.1 GCA_035536535.1 Actinomycetota bacterium
GTCGTTCGGGATGATGATCAGCGCGTCGACTCTGTCCTTGAGCTCCTTGATGCCGGCCTCGGCCTGCAGGCTGCGCATCCGGCCCTCGAACTCAAACGGGCGGGTCGCCACGCCGATGGTCAGTGCGCCGAGGTTCTTTGCGATCTCCGCGACGACCGGCGCACCGCCGGTGCCGGTACCGCCGCCTTCTCCGGTGGCGATAAAGACCATGTCGGATCCCTTGAGGGCTTCCTCGATCTCATCGCGGTGATCCTCGGCCGCCTGACGGCCGACGTCCGGGTCGGCCCCCGCACCCAGTCCGCGGGTTAGGTTGCGTCCGATGTCGAGCTTGAAGTCGGCATCGGACATGAGAAGAGCCTGTGCGTCTGTGTTGATGGCGATGAACTCCACTCCGCGGAGTCCCGCCTCGATCATCCGCTCGACGGCGTTGACTCCGCCTCCGCCGATGCCGACAACCTTGATCACTGCGAGATAGCTCATTGGTGAACCGGCCATGCGCCTGACCTCCTGAACGCTCGGGGAGCCCCGGACGCCGACCGGCGTTTCCGTACGGGCCTTGGACTGAACATCGACAACAACGTTAAACAACCTCTATCTCTTGTTGCAGGTGAAGAAGGTTACCCCAGGCTGCCCGCAGAGTCAATGTCCCCCTTAGGAAGAAGCCGCTGGGGAGGGGCTACCGGCGTCTGGCGCCCGGCGTTGGTGTGGAAGCCACGGGAGGGGCACCACCGGAGCCCCCGGTGTCCCCAGGGGCGGCAGGGTCGGTGCCCGCCCGAGCCCGCGCAACCGGCGTACGGGGGGCCCGGACGTCCACGTACTCCAGCTCGGTCCCCTTGGCGGCCGCATCCCGGAGGACCGCAAGTGCGGCGCGGGCCTTGTCATGCAGTTGCTCGGGCCGGCCCATGCGGATCTTTGTCCTGCCTGCGGCGAGCGTCACTTCGGGAGCCACGTCGATGACGGAGACCATCGCACGCAACTCGCCGGGGAAGCCGCTGTAGGCGCGCAATACCGTGCGTCCGGCCCCCGTCAGGCGTTCGCCCTCGCGGGGCTGGCCCTGCCACCCGGACAGCGTGGGGAGGCGCATCGACTCCTGCGCGGGGACGAACACTCCTTCGGAGTCTGCAGCCAGATCGCGCCTGGCCTGCAGACGCACCAGGGGAACCCGCTCCGTCACGCGGATCTCCAGTGTCGCCGGCAGCACCCGCCGCACGTGCGCCGTCCTCACCTGGGGCAGGGACCGCACGGAGCGGGCGGCCGAGTCAAGGCGCGTGAGCACCATCCGGTTGCCGGGCCGCAAACCAGACGCCTCGATCACGGTCTGGGCCGGGACCGTCTGGACGCCGGCCACCCTCACGTGAAGAGCCGTCCAGAACCAGGCCCCCGCGGCGGCGGCCGTCAGCAACGACAGCGCCACCAGAGACGTCCTCAGGCGGGGCCTCCAACGTCGGCGGCGAAGCGGCACCACCACGGGTCCGGCCGGACGACGGGTACGCGTCCTCATGGGAGCCTCCGCACGCGCAGATCGACCCTCAACCTAAAGTTCATGCCGCTCCACCTGCGGAAAGTCGCCCAGAAACCGAACCTCAGGTTCAAGTTGAACCCCCATCCGCTCTACCACCAGGTCGCGGACGAGCCAGATGAGCCTCCAGACGTCGGAGGCCGTGGAGCCCTGTTCGACCACGATGAAGTTGGCGTGGACGTCACTGACCACGGCTCCCCCGCATCTCAGTCCCTTGCCCCCCGCCCCGTCCACCAACCGCCCGGCGGAATCGCCGTCCGGGTTCTTAAAGACGCTCCCGGCGCTGAGTCCCCCCGGCTGGTGCGTCCTGCGCCACCTCAGCAGCTCGGCTATCCGCGTCTGCACGACGCGCACTTCGTCGGGCTCGAGACGCACCTCGCCACGCACGACTACGCGCTCGCCGACGGACGACCGGCGATAGCCGTAGCTGAGGTCCCGCGCCGGGACTCTTTCGAGGCGGCCCGTGCCGAGGTCCAGGAGGTCGGCCCAGACGAGAACGTCCGAGATGCTCCGGCCGTGGGCTCCCGCGTTCATCTGGACTCCCCCGCCGAAGCTGCCGGGGATCTCCGCCGCGAACTCAAAGCCCGCGAGGCCAATGCGTCCGGTGAGCCGGGCGGCGGCGGGAAGGGAGACGGCCGCGCCGAACACGATCGTGGACTCCCCGACCTGCTGGGTGCGGAACCCCCGCCCCAGTCGCAGGGCGACGCCGCGGAAGCCGTCGTCGGAGACCAGGAGATTGGAGCCGCGGCCGATCACAGCCACGGGCATCCCGCCGCAGAGATCCGCGACGGCCGTCAGGTCCTGCTCGCTCTCGGCCTCGACGGCCACGTCCGCGGGCCCACCCACCCGGAACGACGTGTACTGCCCGAGTGGCTCGCCGCGCCGGACGGTCCCGGCGACGCGGGGAACCAGGGCGTCGGCGACCGTCTGAGCGAGCGGGTGGGTCTGCATCAGCTCGGCGTCCCGCGCTGGGCGATCAGCTCCAAGATCAGCGTGGACGCCGATGTCACGTCCCCGGCTCCCAGCGTCACGACCACGTCGCCCGGAGCCGCCATCCCGGCCACGAGCCCGGCGGCCTCGTCGAGTAAGGGCGCGTAGGTCACCAGCTCGTGGCGGTCCGGCGATCGGTTGACCGCGTCCACGACCAGCCGTCCGCTGACGCCCGGGATCGGGTCTTCGCGCGCGCCGTAGATGTCCGTGACGACGACGACATCGGCCCCTTCGAAGGCAGACTCGAACTCCCCCGCTAGCTGCTGGGTGCGGGAGAACAGGTGCGGCTGGAACAAAGCGATGATCCTGGACCCCGGGAATCTCTCACGTGCCGCCAGAAGCGTCACCGAAACCTCCCGCGGGTGGTGCGCGTAGTCGTCCACGACCACGACGTCGCGGCTCGCGCCTCGGATCGAGAATCGTCTCTCGACCCCGGCGAACGAAGAAAGCGACTCCAGGACGGCGGTCGCGGGAGCGTCCAGAAGGAAGGCGGCAGCCGCGGCGCCGCACGCGTTCAACACGTTGTGCCGTCCGGGGACCCTGGGGCGCAGGATTCCGGCCTCCGTCCCCCGCCAGCTGAGCGCCCACGCCTTGCCCCGGGGCTCGGCCCCCAGGTCGGCGCGGCCGAACCCGTAGGTGACAACGGGAGCGTCAATGCGCTGCGCGATGCGCTGCACCCCGGGGTCCCCGGCGCACACCACGGCGGTGCCACCGTCTGTCCTGGCGTTGAGGAACTGGACGAACGCCTCGTCGATCGCTGCCAGATCCCCGTAGTGGTCGAGGTGGTCGACGTCCACGTTGGTCACCAGCGCGATGTGCGACTTCAGGTGCAGGAACGAGCCGAAGGCCTCGTCGGCCTCCGCCACAACCAGGTCGCCGGAGCCGAGCCTGGCTCCCGAGCCGACGTCGTTGAGGTCGCCGCCTATGACAAACGACGGGTCGAGCCCGGCCGCGGTGAGCGCGGCGGCCAGCATGGAGGCGGTGGTTGTCTTGCCATGGGTTCCGGACACCGCCACGCCCCTGCCCGCTTCGAAGATGCGCGCCAGAAGCTCCGCACGCAGCAGCACCTCGGCCCCCAGCTCGCGCGCGCGCACAACCTCGGGGTTGCCCTCGCGAATGGCCGAGGACACCACGACGTGCTGGGCGTCCCCCACGGAGCCGGGGCGGTGCGGGCCGACGGTGACAACCGCCCCGGTCTCCACGAGCCGCGAGACGGGGCGTGACGGCTTGAGATCGGACCCCGACACGGAATAGCCCATGTCGAGCAGCAGCTCGGCGAGCGCGGCCATGCCGACGCCGCCGATACCGACGAAATGCACGCGCGAGCCGGACAGAGGCTTGTTCACACCACTAGTGTCGGCGCGCGAGGAGCCCGCGTCAGTTATGTGGGGGTTCCGGGTGCTCCCGTCCGCGACTTCGTGCCAGGGACTCCACCAGCTCCGCGAGATCCCCGGCGGCTCGCGGCCTGCCCATCGCCCGGGCCGCCGCACCCATCGTGGCTCGCCTCGAATCGTCGGTGAGGATCGTGGCCAGAGCCTCGGTGAGGCGTCGCTGGAGTTCGGGCTGGGTCTCGATGACGACGACGGTCGCACCGCCCGCCTCCAGTGCGCGCGCGTTGGCCTCCTGGTGGCCCCCCGTAGCCCAGGAACCCGGCACCAGGACCGACGGCAGGCCCAGCGCGGTTAGCTCGGCGACCGCACCGCCGGACCTCGTGACGGCGACGTCGGCCGCGGCATAGGCCCGCTGCATGTCCGCGACGTAGTCCACGACCACCACCCGGACCGGCGACCCGGCGTAGGCCTCGGATACCGGCGCGCTTCGTCCGGATCCGGCGATGTGGAGGATCTGGGTGTGCGCAGGCAATGAACCCGCGCTCGGTGGGAGACACTCGTTGATCGCGCGGCCGCCGAGGCTCCCACCAAAGGCCAGCAGGGTAGGGGCCGAGGGATCAAGACCGAAAGACGACCTCGAGTCGGACCTCATCCGGCGCCGGTCCGCCTCATCGGCCATCGCCAGCGCCGCGATCTGGGGACGCAGGGGATTGCCCACCACCGTTGCCCGGCGCCTGCCCCCGGAATCGGAGGACCAGCCGCGGGGCAGACCCCCGGGCAGGGGGAGGCTCAGCGCGAGCGCCGAGGCCCAGCGCAGGCACAGCCGGTGCGACAGGGCCAGGTGCGCGTTCTGCTCGTGAAGGACCACGGGCAGGCCCAGCATGCCCCCGGCGACGCAGGGACCCACCGATACGTAGCCGCCCATGCCCAGCACGACATCGGTGGCCGTCTCCCGAATCAGCCGCCTCGACACGCGCACGGACCGGATCAGGTCCGCAGCAGCCAGCACCCCCTGAAGCGTCGGCCTTCGGGGCAGCCCCCGGCCCGGCACCCGGTGAAGTACGAATCCGGCCTCCGGGACCGCCGCGGCCTCGAGTCGAGTCCCGCCGGCAAATGCGACGTCGTGCCCGCGATCGCGCAGCTGCGCCGCGACGGCCAGAGCCGGGTAGACGTGTCCGCCCGTGCCGCCTGCCGCTATGAGGACGCGGGACACGGCTGGTGGTTGTGATTCGCGCCTTCGTCGCGGAAGCGGGTCAACGAGGGGGCCGGGGCCCGCCCGCCGTGCCGTGCCTGGCGACGCTTGCGACTATTCCGAGCCCGGCGAGCGAGAAG
Organism: Actinomycetota bacterium; assembly: GCA_035536535.1. Taxonomy (NCBI): domain Bacteria; kingdom Bacillati; phylum Actinomycetota; species Actinomycetota bacterium. Next base: position 5,173 of record DATLNZ010000152.1, read on the forward strand.
ACGAGCGAGGAGCCTCCGAAACTGACCAGAGGCAGGGGGACTCCCGTGATCGGCAGGACCCCCGTGACGGCGCCGATGTTCACCAGCACCTGAATGGAGATCCACCCGATCACGGCGGATGACAGCAGAAAGCCGAAGGCGTCCACTGAGCGCCGGGCGACCTTGATTGCCGTGACCGCCAGCAGCCCGAACAGGAACAGTACGGTCAGCGTTCCCGCCAGACCCGTCTCTTCGCCGATGATCGCGAAGATGAAGTCCGTGTGCCCGTTGGGCAGATAGCCGTACTTCTGCCGGCTGGATCCCAGTCCCATTCCGGTAAGCCCGCCGGACCCGAGTGCAACCATCCCCTGGACCGACTGCCACCCGGTGTTGAGGCTGTCGGTGGAGGCGTTGGCGAAGCCGAACAGGCGGGCCCTGCGGTACGGCTCCGCGAGCATGATCGGGATCCCGACGACGACCCCCGCCGCGGTGACGCTGCCGAGGAACCGCAGCGGAGCACCTGCCAGGAAAGCCAGAAGCATCGCGGAGCAGGCGGTGATGACCGCCGTCCCGAAGTCGGGCTGCATCAGCACGAGCAGGCACGTCACGCCGGCGGACGCGAAGAAGGGCAGGGCGACGTGGCGCCAGTCGTCGAGCATGGACAGCTTCCGCGACAGCACGTCGGCGCCGAACAAGATGAGAACCAGCTTGGCCGCCTCGGACGGCTGGAACGCTATGGGGCCAAGGGGAAGCCACCTCGTGGCGCCTCCGGCCTTCATTCCCACGCCCGGGATCAGCGTCATCACCAGCAGCACCCACACGGCGGGCATCGCCAGATACCCGATGCCCCGCAGCCTCCTGTAGTCGATGCGCGACATGCACACCAGCGCGACGAAGCCGAGCCCCGCCCAGAGAAACTGCCGGCCGAAAAGCGTGAAAGCCGAACCCGTGGAGGCGGCCGAGCGGACGCTGGATGCTGAAAGCGTCATCACGAGCCCGATGATGGTCAGCGCGCTCGCGCAGACCATGACCGTCAGGTCCAGGCGCTCGGTGGATGTCTGTGCCGGCGACGACTCCGCGAGCCGGGGGGCCGTCCTCAACTGGATGCTCCTTGCGTCCGGCGATCAACCAGGGCTTGCGCCGCCTCCTGGAACGCCTCTCCGCGCTCGGCGTAGTTGGCGTACTGGTCGTGCGAGGAGCAGCCGGGCGACAGCAGGACCACGTCGCCGGCCTGGGCAAGGGATGCCGCCTTCTCCACCGCTTCCGAGATCGTGCCCGCCCGTGACACCGGGACCCCCTTGGCGCTGAAGACCTTCTCAAGCTCGGCGGCCGCCTCACCCATCGCGACGACCGCTTTGGTCCGGCCTGACTCCTGCCCAATCTCGCTGAGGTCCAGGCCTTTGCTGCGGCCGCCCGCGATGAGCACGACACTGCTGAAGTTGCGTAGCGCGGCCACGGTCGCGTGAGGGTTCGTCGCCTTGGAGTCGTCGATAAAGCGGACCCCCTCGAGCTCGGCGACGGGCTCGATGCGGTGCTCGTCGGGCTCGAACTGCGCAAGAGACCGCTCGATGGCTTCCGGTGAGGTCGACATGGCCAGCGCGGCGGCGGTCGCCGCCAGTCCGTCCTCTACGAAAGGCTTGCCGAAGCGGGCCAGGTTGTCTGTCCGCCCCAGCCGACGCGTGAGGCTGGACCCCACGCGGGCGGCCACCTCGTCGTGGTCGACCCAGACGCCGTCACCGGTCCGGATTACCTCAGACGAGAACGGGATCAGATGGGGGCCCGGCGACGGAACGAGCTGGCTGAGCTCCGGCTGGTAGGCCGGGTACACGTACCAGTCGCCTCGGGTCTGACGCGAGGCGATGCGCGCTTTGGCGCTGCGGTAGCTCTCAATGGAACCGTGCCAGTCGATGTGGTCGGGCGCGAAGTTGGTGATGACCGCGACCGTTGGATGAAAGGCGTAGCAGAACGTCAGCTGGAAGCTCGACACCTCGACCACGAACACCTTGGCCGAAGGCGAGTCCATCGCGGCTGTTATGAAGGGGTGTCCGATGTTGCCGCACACCACGGCCTCCACTCCATCGTCGGCGAGCATGCGCCCGATCAGGCGCGACGTCGTCGTCTTGCCGTTGGTGCCGGTCACGGCCACGATCGGCGAGGACACGAACCGGTAAGCGAGCTCGATCTCCGACAGGACGGGCACGCCATCTGAAATGGCTTTGCCGAGGATGCGTGACCGCGGGCTGATTCCGGGGGAGGGCACGATCATGTCCGCCGAAGCCAGCCACTTCTCGGCCTGCCGGTGGGTGCCGGTCTCTACGCGGATTCCCGACTCCCGAAGGGCGATCACCTGCGGGTCGCCGGCCACCTCCGACCGCGAATCCGAAGCGAAGACCTCGGCGCCCGCGGACGCCAGAGCCCGGGTGACGGCGAGCCCGGACATTCCGAGCCCGAGGACGAGCACACGCCGGTCCCGCAGTTCCTCGCGGCTCAAAAAGCCGTCGGAGACGATCCTCGGTCCGCTCACAGCACCACTCCTCCGGAATTCTGCAGGAAGTAGCTGTAGAACAGCGCGAGCCCCAGACCCGCCAGCAGCGCGGCGATCAGCCAGAACCGGATGATCACGTTTATCTCCGGCCAGCCCCGAAGCTCGAAGTGGTGGTGGAGGGGCGCCATCGCGAAGACCCGCCGGCCGCCGAAGACCTTGTAGGCGACGACCTGGATGATCACCGAGAGGGTTTCCACGACGAACAGTCCCCCGATCACGAGCAGCAGCAGCTGTGTGCTGGTGAAAAGGCCCAAAGCGGCGAGGACGCCTCCCAGCGCCAGCGATCCGGTGTCCCCGAGAAAGATCTTGGCCGGAGCCGCGTTCCACCACAAGAAACCTATGCACGCACCGAGCATTGCGGCTGCGACGATGCTGACCTCGAGCGCGGCAGACGGGTTCCCCAGGTCTGCGTAGAAGTCCTGGTGCCGGAACTGCCAGAAGCCGATGATCATGAACACGAAGAAGGCCATGGCCGAAGCTCCAGCCGCGAGGCCGTCCAGGCCGTCCGTCAGGTTCACGGCGTTGGACGTGCCGGCGATCACTATCACCACCCACACCGCGAACACGATCGGATGCAGGGCCGGAAGCAGCGGCGCGCCACTGCCGGCCCATGAGATCTCCGGCCTGACGCTCGCCCACTCGACGGCGGCGAAGGCGAGTCCGAACCCCACCAGCGCCTGCCCCGCGAACTTCGCCTTCTTGCTCAAGCCCAGCGACCGGCGCTGGCGGATCTTGCGCAGGTCGTCCAGCGCCCCGAGCAGGCCGAGCCCCCAGCCGACGCCCAGCGTCATGAGCGCCTCTCTGCCGGGTCTTGAGAACCCGAAAGCGCCCACGAAACGCACCTGCGCCCCGAAGTAGCCGATCGTGGCGGCGGCCAGCAGGATGAGGCCCCCCATGGTCGGCGTCCCGTGCTTCTCGAAGTGCGCGGCGGGTCCGTCCTCTCGGATCAGCTGTCCCACCCCCCGGGCCCGGAAAACGCCCATCACCCAAGGCGTGGCCAGAAGGGAGAAGGCCATCGCAAGAGCCGTTGCGATGAGGATTCCCTGCATCAGCCACCGACTCCCACTTTGTGCAGCAGCGACGGCAGGATCCCGAGCCCCGCGACCAGCGACCCCTTCACGAGCACGACGGCATCCGGCGGCGACTCGCGAGCGACGAGCTCCGCGGCTTCCGCGGCGTCCTGCGCCCGGGTAGCCCGCGAACCGGCCCCGGTGGCGATTTCCGCGGCCCCGGCTCCGACGGCCACCACCCGTTCGTAGCCGAGGTCGGCCGCCAGCCGCCCCATTCGCAGATGCTCGAACGGTGCCGTGTCGCCGAGTTCGGCCATCTCCCCGAGCACGGCCCACATCGGCCTTCCGCGCGAAATCTCCGCGACGGTTCGCAGCCCGGCGGAAGTCGATGCGGGACTTGCGTTGTAGGCGTCGTTGACGATCGTGCGGCCCCCGAACTGCGTCGTCTCCATCCTCCAGCCGGTCGGCTTCGCGCCGGCGATACCGGCGGCTGCCTCCTCCGCGCCGACCCCGAGCTCCATCGCCACGCGGACGGCCATGGCCGCATTTCGCACCAGTGGACGTCCCGGCAGCGGCAGGCGCACCTGCACCTTCACACCGGGTCCCGCCCGCAGGACGGCGACGGCGTGTCCGGATTCGTCCAGGTCCACGCGCTCGGCCCCCACGTGGCCGCCGGGGCCAACGGTGGCGACCCGGGCAGGGGTGGACTCCGCCAGCACGTCGAGGAAGTCGTCCGCTGCCGGGACCACGGCCAGGCCGTCCGCCGGCAGGCACGCAAGCAGCTCGGACTTCGACCTGGCGATGCCCTCGCGGGAGCCGAAAAACTCGATGTGACTCGTCCCGATCCCGGTGATCACGCCGACGTGCGGCCGCGCGATCCGGCACAGCCGCGCGATCTCTCCCGGTCCCCGGGCGCCGAGCTCGACCACGAGCGCCTGCGCGTCGTCCGGGCACGACAGGACCGTCAGTGGCATTCCCCAGTCGTTGTTGAAGTTCCGCGGCGACGCATGCACCTTCATGCCGGAGGA